>DAONEZ010000061.1:0-8221 GCA_035403345.1 Anaerolineaceae bacterium | reverse complement strand
GACCGGATGCGTACATAAACCGCAACCCTAGCGTGGGAACGAGGTGCTTGACAGGCAACGCCGTAACCTTCAGGCTTTCATCCTGGATAATACCATCTGCGCCGTTATCCGGAATTACATTAAAACGAACCGGGAACATGCCCTTCCAATTCTCCCACCCGAACAGATCCAGGAGCTGTTTTGCCCTTGTGAGCGTGAACTCCAGTCCGTGGATCACCAGGGGAGCCTGGCGCTTTTCCAGCCACGTATCCATGATCAAGAGCGGCAGCGCACCCACGTGGTCAGCATGGAAATGGGTCAGGATAAGGTCAGTGATCTCATTGATGGATTCACCTATCTGAGCCAGGTTTCCAACCGGGTTATCTCCACAGTCCACCAGCACCTTCCTGGTATTGGTAGATCCGAACAAGTGCGTGTTTTCCTGTCCGGCTTTGGCAACTGCGTTTGCAGAACCGAGGACAACAAACCTATCCATTAACTTTTTACTCCCATTTTTCCTATGGGATTATTCGATCGCGATTGACCCGGTTTTCGGTGTTTTTCTCCAATGCCGTATGATCAAAGCAATGGACGAAACAACCGCAATCACAGCCATGACCGTCTGGTTGATATTCAAGCCTGCAATCGGGGAATACTCGATGCGGATGAATTCAAGCAGGAAGCGACCAACCGGGTAGATGATCAGGTAGATCAGGAAGACATCCCCGGATTTCAACCGATCGCCAAACTTGCGTGATATCCAGAGCAGTATGCCCATATTGATCATGTTCCAGATGAACTCATACAGGAACGTGGGATGATATCGCTCGATGGTCGCATATTCCGGCAGCCGGTGAGCAGGATCGATCTTAATTGCCCAGGGTAGATTGGAAGGCAACCCGTAAACTTCCTGGTTGAAGAAATTTCCCCAGCGCCCGATGGCTTGTGCCAGGGCCAATCCAGGGGCAAGCATATCCAGCCAATCCGAGAATCTGGTCCTGGTCTTGCGGCAATAGATCCAAAGCGCGATCACCCCGCCAATCACCGCCCCCGGAATCCCTAAACCGCCTGCGCGGATATTAAACATCTCGAGTGGATGGATGAAGTATGGATTTCTGCCGTCGATTAACATGGATTCCGGCGGTGTCAGGATATGCCAGATGCGTGCCCCTATTATGCCGGCGATCAACACCCAGGGCAATATATCCCAAACGATTTCCGGGTCATGCCCTCTACGTTTGGCTTCTCTGGAGGCTACAAATGCTCCCAGCAGTGCACCTGTGATAATGATGATGGCGTAAAAATAAATCTTGATGCCAAAAATCGTAAAACCGTTAATCATAGGAGATCCTTCTACAAGAAGTTAGTTGGCTTGCCGGCGGACAAACCAGAAGCGCAGGAGCGCCGTCAGGTTTGCACCAATGGCGATGATCCACAAGGCAATCACAGGGAAATTAAATAATAAGCCGGCTACGAGTACGATAAGGCGTTCTACCCGGCCAAAAAAGCCTGCCTTGCCATTCAGCCCCAATCCCTCTGCCCTGGCGCGTACGTAAGATACCAGGATACTCCCGGCAGCAGCTATGAACACCAGGATGCTGGCAAGGTTATTTCCTTTGTTGACAAAATGGATGAGGAGACCCAGGAAAACTACCATCTCGGAATAGCGGTCGATTACGGAGTCAAAAAAAGCACCTGATTTTTTGATCTCACCTTGTTTTCTGGCCATGGTCCCATCCACGACATCCAGAGGAGCTCCAACGAGCAGGAAGAGTCCGGCAACCAACATGTTACCGCGCAAAGCGAAATATGCTGATACCACACTAAGGAGAAAGCCCAGTATGGTAACGCTATTTGGAGTAAGCCCTACCTTTAGCAGGAAGCCTGCGATTGGATCGATGACACCTTTAAGTACCTTCCTGAGGTACATTTCAAGTGACCAGGGTTGCTTTTCTTCTTTTATCACAGTCTCTTGATCCATATCTTCCTGCTTCTTATTAAGTTGGTCAATCTTAACTTTCACTTGCACCGATGTCAAGCACTATTCCCGGCTGTCGTAGTCGTCAGCATCCGTTTCATCTTCGTCATCCAACACATCACGCTCCCTGCCGCTGCCAACTGATGGACCAACAATGCCCATCTCCTCCAACTGATCGATGAGCCTGGCCGCGCGCGGATACCCGACATGCAACCTTCGCTGAAGCAGCGAGGTAGAAGCCTTGCCGGCAGTACGCACCACCGCGATAGCCTGTTCTACCAGCCTATCCGAATCTTCCGCGCCTGCCTCGCTGACCAGTTCTTCCCATGGAGCGGGTTCATCAGGCGCACGTCCTTTCACTTTCTGCCAGTGCAGCAGGATGCGTTCGATCTCCAGGTCGCTAACAATGACACCTTGCAAACGCTGTAAACCTGATTTGGATGGGTCAAGGAAGAGCATGTCACCGCGTCCCAACAGGTTTTCAGCTCCGTTCGCGTCCAGGATCACGCGGGAATCAATGGAGGATGGCACTGCAAAAGCGATGCGGGCCGGGAAGTTGGCTTTGATCAAGCCCGTGACCACATCCGTGCTCGGACGCTGCGTGGCGACCACCAGGTGCATACCTGTGGCGCGTGCCATCTGCGCCAGCCGGGTCAGGCTATGCTCTGTCTGGTCAGGCGCGCTCATCATCATATCCGCCATTTCGTCTATGAAAATAACAATGCGCGGCATGGTCGGCCGATTGCGCTGGCGCATTTTCTGGTTGTAGCTTTCAATATTTCTTACCTGTGCGTGCTCCAGCATGCGGTAACGCGCATCCATTTCAGCTTGCGCCCACTGCAGTACTGCCAGCATGCGCTCCAGCCTGGTTTCCACCTGCCCCATCACATGCGGTAAGCCATTAAACCTGACCAGCTCCACCATTTTTGGATCAAGCATCACCAGCCTGAGGTTTTCCGGTGAGTTGTTCATCGCCAGGCAGGAGATGATCGAGGTGATGCACACTGATTTGCCTGAATTGGTGGTGCCTGCTACCAGCATATGGGGCATTTTTTCCAGATCAACTGCAACTGTTTCCCCGGAAACGTTTTTACCCAACCCGATCGCCAGCGGTGACTGCAGTTTTTGAAATTGCGTTGATTCCAATACGGGCCGCAGGCGGACGAACGAACTGTCATCATTCGGAATTTCGATTCCCACGTAAGACCTGCCGGGCACGGGCGTCTCAATGCGCAGCCTGGTCGCGGACAAAGCCAAAGCCAGGTCGCGCTGAAGGGCGGAAATCTGGGAAACCTTGACCTTCTGCTGCACAGGTTCTCCGTCCGGACCAGTCTTTTCAAGGTAGCCGGGCTCAAGGGCAAATTGTGTGACGGTTGGCCCCATACGGTAACCGATCACTTTCACCGGGATCCCAAACTCAGCCAGTTTACTTTCGATCAATAGCCCCTTTTCCTGGATAATCCCCTGGTCAAGTTCAGCATTTTGTTCGCCAAACAAAATGTTCACTGGCGGTAAGTTTTCCTGCAATCGTTGGGAAACAGGGTTTGGTTCTGGCTCGCCAGCAATTTGCTGGGAAATTGGCAGGTCTTCAGTTCCCTTATTCGTAGAGGTCACATTTTCGACAGGTTTTTGTTGCCCCCAGGATCTGGCAATGGCCAGCAGCCCCTGCAATGAACCAGTGCCGATCAACAGGAAGAGAATAAACAGGAGACCATAAATGATCAGTGCACCCGGTACGGAAAGCCCTGCGGCAACCGCTTGTCCCAACCCCCAGCCGAGGGTGCCCCCATCCTGGCCCGCAATCGCACGGTCAAGAGAAAGCCCGTTCACCAGTGACAATATTGGCAGCAGTGTGAAGAACATGCCCTCAACCGCGATGACCCGCCCGAAGGAGATCGGGAATTTCTTTCCCGCGCTGTAAACAAACGCCCCAATCCCCAGGTAGATCAGGATCAATGCAAAAATATAACTACCCCAGCCCAGGTTCTCTGAGAGAAAACGAATCCAGGAATCGATCAGGTTGCCGCGGCTCAGTCCGGCTTGACCAAGGATTGATAGGATGCCCACCAGGATCAGGAAAGTGCCCAGAAGGTCCCAACTGAACTTCCTGACCTGCCTGAAGAGTGACCTGGTCTTTACAACTATGCCACTTTCAGTAGAGTTTTGAAGTGTGACTTTTTTGATCTGCTTTTTTGGGGGTTTCTTCGAAGAGAGGGTCATTCGCCCTCGACCAATCCCAGTCCAAGGCGGCGCCGGTCTGCGTCCATGTGCAGGATCCTCACCCGCACTTGTTGCCCGGGTGAATAATGAGTGGTAAATTCCCCTTTACGATGGTGTTCCGGTAGGGCGGAGACATGGATCAACCCTTCAATGCCTTCCGGCAACCGCGCAAACAGCCCGAAATTCATGATGGAGGTTAATACAGCCTGCACCACATCGCCCGGTTTGTAAATTTGCATCAATTGTTCCCAGGGATTGGGGCTGAGCCGCTTAAGGCTCAAGGCAATGCGGGCATTGGACTCGTTCACCTGCAGCACAACTACTTTAACAGCCTGCCCCACCTTCAGCACGTCGGCCGGATTCTCAACCCTGCCCCAGGAAATCTCGGACACATGGATCAACCCCTCCACCCCGCCCAGGTCGATAAACGCTCCGAATTCTGTCAGGTTGGTGACCACACCGCAAACCAATGTGCCTGGTTTCAAGGTGGCAAAAAGCTCCTTGCGTTTGCCTTCTCCAGCCTTGGCAGCCCTTTCAGAAAGTACGACCCTGTCATTGGAAGGCTCACATTCGATCACTTTCAGATAAAGGAACTTGCCGGCATAATTGGCCAGGTGTTTCAGTTTTTCCTCATCATTATCGTCACCTGGCAGCTCAATTAAATGCGAAATCGGTACGAATCCCTGAATGCCGGTTCCCTGTACCAGTAACCCTCCCCGGTTGTAGCCGCTAACCTCGAGCAACACCACTTCATCCTGTTGATAGAGTTGGCGGACACAATCCCAATCCACTCCCTGGACACCGTGTTCTGCACAGGGACGGCAATTGATATCGTTTTGCTCAGAAACGATCGCTTCCTCATCCGATAATACTGATGTCCACCAGCCTTCATCCAGTTCCGGGACGGCAAGTTCCGCTTCGATGGACCGATCCAAATCACTCATTCATTCCTCCCCGGTAGATAAAAAGGTGCACGTTCATTTTTTAACCATGTCCCCAGAACTTAACTCCATCTGCACAATAATATCGGAGATCATTTCGATCGCTACCCGTTGTTTTCGATATAAATCGGCCTCAGATACTGACAACCTGATGGCGATCTCCCTCACTTTTTTTCCTTCCATGAATTTGAGGTCAAGAATATTATACAATAACCATTCCCCGGTGTATTTTCGATCGCCTTCCGGCCTGGTTTGTTCGATGGCATCTTTTAGCACACTGCGCAGGGCGTTGACCGCATTACCTTCGTGCGCACCCAGGGCTCGTTTTACCACTTCCAAGTTCATCAGTGGGCTGTCAGTCAGTTTTGGTCCGCCCCAGTAATGCGTCAGTGCGTCCTTGACGTATTGAACCATAGCCTTCTTTTCGTGAGTTTCATCAACTTTAAGGATGCCTTGACGATCAAAACGCCCGGCAGCGCGTAACTGTTGGATCAGCTCTTCCTGGGGATCCATTTTTTCGAGCAGTTCGAATACCTGGCCGAGCAATTCACGGTCACGCAACGCCAGGGTTGCCCGCCTGGTCAGGCGGTTCAAGGAATCTTCTTGCTCCGCATCAAGAGGTAAGCTTTCTTCGATTCCGGTAATCCCCAGGTACCCTAAAGGCTCGTGTGACGTCCCATTTTTCTCATACTTCAGCGGGATAAGCATGTCCGAATCAATCAGGATCATCTCATCATCAGCAGGAATGTCATTCAGCCGTTGTTCCAGGACAGCCATGTCCTCAGGACTCAGGTTGGTCTTTTCAGTGGCATCGACCACATCAAGCCCCTCTGATCCATTCGCCAGCAGAAAAGCCCCGCGAGCCTGCAATCGGTCAGTAACTGCCGCCAGGATCATTTCGATGAATTGGCGCAAGTCATTGCGCGTGATGATACGTGATTCCAGGGAACGCAGCATATCTACATCACGTTCATCGGGTCCAAAAACCAGCCATCTCTCCAGGTAGGGAAAGAAAAGCGTGATGGCATACTCCATGATCAATACGGTAACCACCATGACGATAGGGATGAACGCGGAATATGGAATTCCGTAGGCTTCCCCTCCCCGCTTTACGACTGTGACGATGCCGAGGGTGAGAATTGCAGTCAACGGTCCGCGCAGTGTCCACTTGGCCAGCCGGCTCTTCACCACTCGGTCCGGCCAGGGCACGCCAAAAAATGCGACTGCGTACGCGCTGATAAAAATGGATAAGCCCAGCACCAGGTTCACCAGGATGGCCAATAGCCAGAATACCATCGTTTGATTGGCAGCGAAATCAGAGCCATAAAGTAAAAACGGGAACGAGCCCAGGGCAGGACCCACTGCACTGATTGTCAGGTACAACATCCGGCGTTTGCTGGTCTTGGTCAGCGTGCGGTTATACGCCCGGATGAAATTGATCCATGCCAGCACGAGAATCACCGCATAATAAATGGTGAATAATTCCGTGACGATCGTGGCCTGGTGGTGCGGCGTAGGGGCTTCTGTGACCACCAGGTCACCCAAAAAGTAAGGTGTGAACAACAGGACGATCAGGAACGCGGAAAACAGGTACGTAAGCCGGACAGCCCATTTACGGCGCCACCTGGAGGGCAACCCAGTAGTGGCTAACAGGGAGTCGGAAAAATGCAGGTAGGCCGGCGGCAGCAGGATGAGACCCACCCACTGCAGGCGCAGCCAGAAATCGATCATGCCGGGTTCGCCGCTTGTCCCGCCAAATGCTTCGGCCGAAAAGACGATCACCAGACAAACCATGATGGTTGCGAACGCCTGGGCAACCTTGTCACGTAAATTAAATGTTAGACTATACAATAAGAGAGCAAATGCGATAATCGCAATGCCGGCTGTCAAGATCTGGCTGACAGTACTTAAAATGGATATCACACCGCTGACGTATTCCACAAGCCGCCCTTACTTAAGCACATTCACAAAGTAGAGCACCATCTCCCGGTTTGGAAAATAGTTGTCACTAAATCCGTTAAGCTCAAAATGCAGCCGATTGGCGAACTGAATAGCCGGGTGATTCTTGGCGGGGGCCTCCAGTACGCAGCGGGTGATCCCGTTACGAATCAACCATTCCTGGGCGGAGATCACGAGTGCCGAAGCAATACCCTTTCTGCGCATGGCAGGGTCAACCACAATATCGGCAATAGAGGCTGAATTGAGATCGATATTTCTATCCAACGTCAGGTATCCGACTGGTTTCTCTTCCACCCTGGCCACCAGGAACAGGGTTCGTTTTGACCAGGTCTCTTGCATGGTGCGGGTCAGCCGCGGATATGACAGGCGGAGTGAACGCGGCAGCTTGATCTCACGAAAACGGTATTCGATCTGACCATCGCCGTACCCGTTCTCCATTTGCCAGACGATGCCTGACTCACAGGAATGGTCAAGTGACATCAACGCGGGGATGTCTTCCGCACTCGCAGGACGTATTTCGACTTCAGCCATTCTATTACTCCGATGTACTTATGGTCACCTGGATCATACAGCCAGGGAATTGATTATTCTGATGGTCAAACACCACCAACCTCAACTCGTAGTCTCCCGGAACAAGATTGCCGGTGTCCCAGGTGCCGCCCAGGGCATCATTGACCACTTTGGTATTGCCGGCAGCGATGGTGGTCCAGGTATCCGCGCCTAAAGGGGAGTACTCATACTTATAATATCCCAGGTCGGTAATGTTGACCGTCCCTTTCAATTGGATCATACCTGAAATGGAATCACCATTTCTCGGGTCGGTCCAGTCGATCTGATCAGGGATACAGCCGCGGCTGAGGTAGGAAGTAATGGTCGGGATGAAGCCCTGGGCAGTGACCGCCACAGTCGGTCCAACTGTTGGCGTCTCGGCCATTGGCGTAAAATCGATCGTTGGGGTGGCAAGTTGTTGAATACCCGGGACTGCCGGCGTAACAAAAGTATTCACCACAAACAAACCGATCAATAATAGAGCAGTGAAAGCCAATATTGAGATGCTCTGGTTGACCTTACGCTGTGAATGTTCTTTTTCCATCCCATAAACAGCTGATGACCATTCACGCCAGGCTTGAATGGATTTGTTGAC
>DAONEZ010000060.1:0-8343 GCA_035403345.1 Anaerolineaceae bacterium | reverse complement strand
GAACGCCAAACGGTATGCCATTGAAGAACAGGTGCTCATAACAATTGCCACGCAGCAGCCTATGGCCCATGATTTGCGCCTCCTGGCCTCCATCCTGGAGATAGCGGGCGAGCTTGAGCGCATGGGAGATTATGCCAAGGGCATTGCCACCATCAACATCCGCATGGGCGATGAGGAGCTGATCACTCCCCTGGTAAGGATCCCGATAATGGCGGAAATTGCAGTGAACATGCTGGATCGAGCACTGCATGCTTTCCTCACCGAGAACCTTGAAGAAGCGGTAAAAGTCCCTGAAGATGATGAAAAGGTGGATATCCTTTACGATGAGGTGTATGCCAACCTGATGCAATTTGTGAAAAGCGATGAAAATGTTATCGAGCGAACCAACTGGATCCTGTGGACAGCGCATAACCTGGAACGGGTGGCGGACAGGGTGACCAATATTTGCGAACGCACCATTTTCACCATCACAGGCGAGTTGAAAGAGATCCGCGCATCTTCGGATCAATAACATCGCAACTTGTACAATGATAAAAAAACTGGTTGGGGTTTCCCAACCAGTTTTTAATGGAATCACGTAGTTTAAAAACCAGGGGCGTCTCTTAACCAGCCGCCTGCCCAAAAGGATCCAACACAGTCTCGAGTTGATGCCTGAACTGACGGGTGTAAAGCTGGTAATACTTCCCGCGCAGTTTCAGAAGCTCTGCGTGGGTGCCCATTTCAGCCACTTTACCCTCCTCGATCACCAGGATCCGATCTGCCCGTTTAATGGTTGAGAGGCGGTGTGCGATGACAAAGCTTGTGCAGCTATCCATCAACCGTTCCATACCTTTCTGGATCAGTGCCTCAGTCAGAGTATCCACTGAACTGGTGGCTTCGTCCATCACAAAGATCTCCGGGTCGGCTAGGACGGCCCGAGCCAGGCTGAGGAGTTGCTTTTGTCCCACGGAGAGCAAGTTTCCGCCTTCACCCACTTCGGTGTCGAATCCTTTTTCGAAGCGCATGATGAAATCGTATGCGCCAGCGATCCTGGTTGCCTCTTCGATTTCGCCATCTGTCGCGTCCAACCGTCCATAGCGCAGGTTCTCACGGATCGAGCCGGAGAACAAGTGCGGGGTCTGCAGGACGACGCCAATGCGTGATTGGATGGCTTGCAGCGACAGGCTGGTGTAATCACGTCCGCCGATGTATATCTTTCCACTCACTGGCTCATAAAAGCGGCACAACAGGTTAACGATGGTCGATTTCCCGCCGCCGGTCGGACCCACCAGCGCGATCGTTTCCCCGCGCCGGACGTGCAGGTTGAAATTACTCAGCACGGATTTCTCATCCTCTTCGTACTTGAAGTGGACATGGTCAAAGATGATGTCGCCGCGGATATTCCCCGGATCAACCGCATGCGGCCGGTCGGTGATCTGCGGTTGAGAATCGATCAACGAGAACATGCGCTCCGCTGAGGCGATGGCCTGCTGCATTTCGGCAAACACGCGTGCGATATCCTGAATCGGCCACATCATGAAGGTGATGTAGGATACAAAAGCTTGAATGCCACCGATGGTAAGTTTGCCCAGATCTGCCTGGTGGCCGCCAAACCAGACCACCGAAGCCACTGCCACGGCCGAGATGACCTGTACAGTGGGAAGGAAGAGCGCGCTCAACCAGGCCGCCCGGAATGAAGAACGGTACATGCTGGTCGTGAGTCCATCGAACTCCGCCAGGTTTTCCGGTTCCCTGCCAAGGGCTTTAATGACCCGTACACCGGTGATATTCTCGTTGTATGCCCCGACGATCTTTGAGTTCAGTTTTCGCACGTTGCGGTATTCTGACAGGATGTGTTTGCGGAACTGGAATGCCACGATAAATAGTATTGGCAGCAGCGCAATTACGATCAGGGTCAGTTTCCAGTTGATGATGAACATGAACACCATGGAGGTGAGGATGCTCATCAAGCCCCAGGTTGTATCCACAGCGCCCCAGGTGACCAGGTCGGCAACGCGCTCCGAATCCGAGGTGACGCGCGCCATGATCCAGCCAACTGGCGTTTTACTATAGTAATTTAATGAAAGAGCCTGCAGGTGATTGAACATTTTTTTGCGCAGGTCATAGCGGATTCGTTCGCCCAGGATGCCCGCCAGGTAGATGAACAGGAACACACTCCCGGATTGGATGAGGATCAAGCCGCCATACATGATCAGGATGTTCACCAGTGCTTTGGGGTTACCTGCTGTAATGCCATCATCGATGATCTGCTTACTCAGGTAGGTGGACACGGCATCCATGCCGGCTACGACCAAAATGGTCAGCAGAAAGCCGATCAACCATTTCATGTGCGGTTTGGTCAACCCCAGGATGCGATTGAAGGTATTGCCGTTAAATTTTGTATTGAATTGCTCTTCTTCGTAGTAATTATCCGACATTGGAAATCTCCTTTTCCAATTCGTCCTCAATGCGTGTTTGAATATTGAAGATCTGGCGATAAACCCCATCCTGTTGGAGGAGTTGAGCGTGGGTGCCTTTCTCAACGATTGAGCCCTTGTCCATCACCAGGATCTCGTCTGCATCGGTGATGTTCTGGATGCGGTGGGCGATGATAAACGTAGTTCGGTCTTTCATCAGCATGTTCAATGCGTCGCGGATCTCCGCTTCTGTTTCCGTGTCCACCGAGGAAGTCGAGTCGTCCAGGATGAGAATGCGCGGGTTCTTGAGGATGGTACGCGCAATGGTGACACGCTGCTTTTGTCCACCCGACAGGGTGACGCCGCGTTCTCCTACGAGGGTCTGATAGCCGTCCTGGAAAGTGAGGATGACATCGTGGATCGCTGCGGCTCGGGCGGCTTTTTCCACCTCTTCATCTGTGACCTCGCGGCCGACGCCGTATGTGATGTTCTCGCGGATGGAGCGTGAGAACAGGAAGGGTTCCTGTTCCACGATGCCTACCTGTTGGCGCAGGTACTTGCGAGGATAGCGATTGAGCTCTATCCCGTCGAGCAGGATCTTTCCGCTGGTATATTCATAAAAGCGCGGGATCAGGTTCACCAGGGTGGATTTACCGGAACCGGTTGAGCCCAACAGCGCCACGGATTGCCCCGCTTTGACAGAAAAGCTGATGCCTTCAAGCGTGTGATCGCCCGGTTCGTACTCAAATTTTACATCGCGGAACTCAAAATTGCCCACCAGGTTCCCCGAGGGTAGGTAATCGCCCTCGTCCAGGGGCTCACGGGATTCCTTGATGATGTTCATCACGCGGTCATAAGAAACCAACCCGGTGGAGGTTTGCACGATGATGCGGCCCAGGTTGCGCAGCGGGTAGATGATATACACCACCAGGCCGGCATAAGCGATGTAGGTTCCGACCGAGATCTCGCCATTGATAGCCATGAGCGCGCCCACCAGGTAACCGGCCAGCATTTGCGCTCCACACAGGATGTCAGTGAGCGGCCAGAATAATGATTGCGTGATGAGCAAACGTTTTCCGCGTGAAAACTTTTCCCAGTTGTCCTTCTCAAATTTCTCCATCTCATAGCCCTGGCGTGAGAAAGCTTTGACCACGCGCACGCCGGCCAGGTTTTCCTGCAGGGTGGTGGAGAGCACTGCCTCCTGCTCCTGGTAGGATTCATAGGCTTTGGAAACCTTTTTAAACAAAATGGCTGAGACGATCAAAACGAATGGGATGACAATGATGGAAATGAGCGCCAGTTTCGTGTTGAGCTTGAGCAGGGCGATAAAGTTGACCACAAATAGCAGGATGATCCTGCCGATGTTGATGGCCTGGTCAGAATAGAACCGTCGCAGGGCATCGACATCCGAGGTGGAGCGCTCGATCAATTCACCCGTTTTGGTCTTGGAGTGATATGTGAAGGACAGGTGCTGGATGTGGTCATAGAGGAAGTTGCGCAGCCTGCGCGTGATGCCCTCGGCGGTTTTTGAGGAAAGTACTCCGCTCAGGAAGGTAAAACCGCCCTCCATGAGAGCCAGCAGGATGAAACCCAGCGCTATCAGATATAAAGGTACACTGGCATCCTTGCTGACAAAGTACGTGTCCACAAAGTAGCGCAGCAGCAGGAAGGTCAGGGTTTTAGCAATGGCTGAAACTCCCAGGCTGGTTACAGCGCCCAGGTAGCGTAAGCGAAAGCCTTTCATCATGCGCCAGAGACCAGTCAGGCGATGTTTTGAGATCGTGGACTGCAGGTCAAGGTCGTAAGCGGGTTGAGACATGGTCAAATACACCTCGATGAGTGAGAATGATGCGGATAAAAACCAATGCGTATTTAGGCGGTCTTAATCTAAAGGCTGGCAGGTGGGACAGATGAACGATTGGTTACTTCCGGTCCGTATTTTCTGTATGATTGTACCGCAATGCGGGCAGGATGCACCTTCTTTGTAGCCAATCAAAATATCTTCCATCGTAAACCCGCCTTTTTCACCAAAAAGTGTCAATTCGTAGAAAGCCCCGCCTTTTGCCAGACTCAGCCGCAGGCAGTCCTGAATGCTTTGGTAAAGGCGATCGATCTCCTGTGGGTTCAGCGAACTGACCAGGCGGTCAGGATGTATCTTTGCCAGGAAGAGGATGTCATGAATATAAGCATTCCCGATGCCTGCCAGGTTGGATTGATCCAATAGGAACGGTTTGATCCGCACTTTCTTCCCATTTGAGGTGAGTAGAGTCCGGAATTGCTCGGAGGAAATCTCCAGCACATCCGGTCCCAGTTTTGCCAGCATTTTATTGGCATATGGGTTTTCAAGCGTTTCGAAATGCATATATCCAAACCACCAGAAGTTGATCAACAGGCAGGTCTGATCGGAGAAGTCCAGGACGAGCCGATATTTCGGAGGGAGGTTTCGACGGGTGGTGAGGAGCAGCTCGCCGCCCATGCCCAGGTTGATCAGCAGCCAGCCCCTGTCCGTTCTGATCTTGATCCATTTTCCGTGGTGGGTGACTTCCATGAGTTGTGCGTTTTGAATGGCCTCCTGCACTTGAGTTGGAGTCAGATTCAAGCATTTCGGTTGAACTACTTCGAGTGAAGAGATGGTTTTCCCGGTCAAGCTGGCATTCATTTCATAGGCGCGGGCAGTAATTTCTGGAGATTCTGGCATGTTTTCCTCTTAAAATCCTGGAATTTGAAAATATCATGGAAAAAGGTGTTGCAGTTTTTTTAGATTGTCTTATAATTAAATCACTATATTCGTTCCGGGAGGAGGAAGCAATGGCTAGTGTTAAGTTCGACCATGTAAAGAAGAAATTTGGTGATTTCACTGCTCTACCTGATCTGGATCTTGAGATCCATGATAAGGAATTCCTGGTACTGGTCGGCCCATCCGGCTGCGGAAAGACTACCGCTTTGCGCTGCCTGGCTGGTCTGGAGGAAGTGTCTGGCGGCAAGATCTACATTGACGACAAGATTGTCAATGATGTCGCTCCGAAAGACCGGGATATTGCCATGGTTTTCCAGTCCTATGCGTTGTATCCTCACATGTCCGTTTTCGATAACATGGCCTTCGGGCTCAAGTTGCGAAAGTTGCCCAAGGAGGAGATCAAGAAACGCGTGGAAAAATCCGCCAAGATCCTGGGGATTGAAGGATTGCTGAAGCGAAAACCGCGCGAACTATCCGGCGGGCAGCGCCAGCGTGTTGCGCTCGGCCGTGCCATCGTACGCGAACCGAAGGTTTTCCTCCTGGATGAGCCACTTTCCAACCTGGATGCCAAACTGAGGGTTCAGACCCGCGCTGAGATCAGCAAGATCCACAATCAATTGGGCACCACCTTTGTGTACGTTACCCACGACCAGACTGAAGCTATGACCATGGCCTCCCGCATTGCTGTCATGAACAAGGGCATCCTGCAGCAATTGGATACTCCACAGGTGCTTTACGATAAACCTGCCAACTTATTTGTAGCAGGATTCATCGGTACCCCAGCCATGAACTTCTTTAATATGAAGGCAGTCAAGGAAGGCAATGACACCTTTGTCGATAATGGGGAGTTCAAGATCAAATTGCCTGCTGACAAGGCCGCCAAGATCGAACACCTGGTTGGCAAGGATATTATCTTCGGCATTCGCCCGGATGATATTCACAACCCGGATTATTCACCGGCTGACATTCACGGCGAACACATCCAGGCCAAGGTGGATGTGGTCGAGTTAATGGGCAACGAGATCCTGGTCTACCTGGTAGGCGCCAAGGGTAGCACGTTCGTTGGCCGTGTTGACCCGCGTTCTGCTTACAAGATCGGTCAGATTGTGGATATTGTTGTCAATATGGATAACTGCCACATCTTTGATCCCGGTCTCGATCCGGAAAACCCGGTTGCCGTCCGGTAAGTGATCAACTAAAAGCATAGTAAACTTGTAGCGCAAGAATTCTTCTTGCGCTACATTTAAAATCTACGAGGAAGGTAGTTCTTATGTATAAAGTGGTTTTACTCAGGCACGGCGAAAGCCAGTGGAATAAAGAAAACCGGTTCACCGGCTGGACGGATGTTAATCTCACCGAAAAAGGGGAAGAGGAGGCAAGGGCGGCTGGTAAGTTAATGAAGGAAGCCGGCTTAGATTTTGACATTGCCTACACCTCTGTTTTGACCCGTGCTGTGCGCACCTTGTGGCTGGCTCTCGAGCAGATGGACCGCGTTTGGATCCCCATCATTAATTCCTGGCGGTTGAATGAACGCCATTATGGGGCTTTGCAGGGGCTTAATAAGGCGGAAACCGCCCAAAAGTACGGGGATGAGCAAGTACATATCTGGCGGCGCAGTTATGATACCCAGCCACCGGCGTTGACCGAGGATGATGAGCGCTACCCGGGCAAGGACAGGCGTTATGCCGATCTTTCCGGCGCGGAATTGCCATTAACCGAATGCCTCAAGGATACGGTGGCAAGATTTCTGCCGTATTGGCACGAAACGATCGCCCCGATGATTAAAAGCGGCAAGCGTGTGCTCATTGCGGCGCACGGTAACAGTCTGCGCAGCCTGGTGAAATTCCTGGACAACGTGTCTGAAAAAGAGATCGTGGACTTGAACATCCCCACCGGCATCCCCTTGGTGTATGAACTGGATGAGGACCTCAAGCCCATCCGCAGCTATTACCTGGGTGACCCTGAAGAAGCGAAGAGGAAAGCGGAAGCTGTTGCCAACCAGGCCAAGCAAAAGTAGTTATATTCCAGAAATTGCTTTAAAAAAACCGGCTGAGTTCAGCCGGTTTTATGTTAATCAATCTGTTTACTATGTGACCACTTTGAGCCAAAAACGATGCAAAGCACCGCCCAAATCAGGGTGAAGATTCCCACGAATAGGAAGGCATCCGACCACAGTTTTTCCGGGAACAGCCGGATGAGCGAATCCGAAGTGTAAAACAACCAGGTATCACCCGTGAAGAAGATGGCGTGAAAATCAGCGAACAGCTTGTCGAAATTGATGAATGTGGCCGCAATGATGAGCAGGATGAGCCCCAGAGTAGCCCAACCACCTGCTGAAACGGCTTTCCAGAAACGTGGAAGCCACTTTTTACGCCAGGCAAGCAGCGCCAGCAGCAGGATGAAGGCGATCAACACATACCATACCTTCAACCCGGCTTTGACCAGGATCTTTACGTCCAGCATATGACTGAGTTCCCGCTCATTGTAAAGCGGGTCGCCATTCGGGAATTTTAAAATCGCCAGGAATTCTATACCCTGGTTGTTGGTGAGATATTCCAGTGAGGATTTCCCATAGTTCAACCTGTCCGCTGTGGAGAAACCGAATTCATCAGGTGGAAATGCGGCCAGGTTGTATTCGTAATCCAGGTAGAACGGGTTGAGCAGGATGCGGACTGAGCACATCAACAGGAATAGGGGTAAGATAATTGATAAAAGAATAAACAAAAAATTGGCTGTTTTTTTCATTCCATGTCCTTCAATTCACCTGAAAAAAGAAAATTC
Source organism: Anaerolineaceae bacterium (assembly GCA_035403345.1). GTDB lineage: Bacteria > Chloroflexota > Anaerolineae > Anaerolineales > Anaerolineaceae > UBA6107. The sequence continues at coordinate 429 of DAONEZ010000060.1, read as the reverse complement.
AGGATGATCGAGTTGGTCAATTCCTCTACTGGTGCCAGGTCATCAGTAAAAACGACAGTCGTAGCTGGCTCCGGCTGCAGACCCGCATAGGTGGATGCCATTATATCCAGCAGCATCTGGGGAGGTTGAGGGTCATTTGAGAGTGCCAGGTAATTCTGCAGAAAGTTTTCCAGCGTGGTAGGTTGTTTGGTGGCAAACAAAATGGAATTATACGAACCGGATACATCACTGATATAAATGGTCGGAAAAATTATCCGTATGGTGGTCGCCAGCGCATCGATCAGGCGGCGGTCCGTGGGTCCGTGACCGATATTGATGACCAGCACGCCGCGGTCAGTAAGGTGGTCATACACGCTTTGAAAGAATTCGCGCGTGGTCAGGTGCCAGGGGATGTAGGGCGGTCGATAGGCATCCACACTGATGATATCG
>DAONEZ010000059.1:0-8395 GCA_035403345.1 Anaerolineaceae bacterium | reverse complement strand
GCCCTCGCTGCCCTTCCACCTGCAGCTTTTCCGCAATATCAACCCCAACCAACACATCGGTAACCTTTAGCTCACCCATGGTAACGCTCAAGCCAAGCCGCCGGGACATACGTTCAATGCTCTCCAGCACTTCCAGTCCGCTTTCGATCACCTTTGCCTGAGGTTCAACGAATGTACCCACACCCTGGCGACGGCGTAACATACCCCGGCTTTCAAACAAGCGCATGGCTTCCCGTAGAGTAGCTCTGGAAACCCCCAAAGATTTGGCTAATTCCGGCTCGGAGGGCAATTTATCCCCGGAGCTGGTTTTCTCAATTAACCTGGTAAGGTCTTCCTGAAGTTTGAGGAACGCATTTTGGTTCTCAGCTTTACTTTTCTCTTTCTTCATTCCTTGTCCTTATTTTTTTCTCCGGTTCGATCACCGGGATGAATTTAAACTGGGTCACATCGATCAATCCGAGGTCTGTCAACCTGATTTCCGGAATGACAGTTAAGGCTAACAAGCTCAACTGCATATTGGGATTGTTTAATAAGCAACCACATTGATGGAACCCCTCCAACAGAGTACGAGTCTGATTAGCCACCTCAACGGCCGGTTCTAGTGACATCAGCCCACCGATTGGCAAATGTACCTCCCCAAGGATCTCCCTCCCTTTCACCACGACCTCACCGCCTCCGATGCTCGCCAGGTAATTGGCTGCCAGGACCATGTTCTTGTCATCCGTTCCCACTACGATCATTTGATGGGAATCATGGGCAAACGTGGTCGCCAGGGCGCAAGGTACGTTAAGTCCAAATCCGTGTACGAGCCCAACTTTAATATTGCCAGTCTGATTGTGGCGTTCGATGACCGCTATTTTGGCGATATCTCGCTCAATGTCCTGTTTGATCTCCCCATTTTCTTCCATAACAGGCATCACAAGATGCTTCGTCGGTGCCTGGTTTTCGATAATTCCGATGACGTTCGCCTGGAGGTTGCCGTTCGGGATCGTGTTGATTCGGAAATCTTCAACCTTCAGGGGTCTTAGTAAATTGACGGACTGCGTGACCCAATCCGGGTATTCCCGCACCGGAAAATCCGCCACGACCCTGCCGCGGTCAACCGCCAGTTTACCTTTAGCCACAACATATTCTGCTTTCAATGATTCCAGGTCTGCCACCACCAGCACATCCCCCCAACGCCCGGGTGCGATCATGCCCATCTCGCGGGAAACGCCGAAATGCTCCGCGGTGTTGACCGTCGCCATCTGCAGCGCAGTCATCGGATCCAGCCCCTCACTGATGGCATGCCGCACCACGCGGTCCATATGCCCTTCGGAAACGAGCGTCTCTGCCAGAAGGTCATCGGAGCACAGCAGGAAATTGCGCGGATTCAAGCCGAGTTCGGTTACGGCTTTCACCTGGGCAGCCACATCATGCCAGGCAGACCCGTATCGCAGCATGACCTTCATACCCTGCCGGGCACGAGCCACGGCATCTTCCAGGCGGGTGCCCTCGTGGTCATCCTGCGGTCCGCCGGCGATATACCCATGAAAAGGCAAGCCCAGGTCGTTTGAGGCGTAGTGCCCGCCGATCACCTTTCCGGCTCCGCGCGTGACGGACATTTCGGCGTGGACTTTATCATCGCCGTTGAAAACGCCCGGAAAATTCATCATCTCACCCAGCCCGATAATGCCCGGCCAGGTCATAGCTTCGGTCACTTCGTTGGGACCCAGTACAGCACCGGGGGTTTCAAAACCGGGTGCCGCGGGAACGCAGGAAGGCATCTGTACGAACACATGGATGGGCTGCAGGGCGGCATCATCCACCATCAAACGTACGCCGCGCAGCCCGAACACATTGGCAATCTCGTGCGGATCAATGAACATGCCGGTGGTACCGTGCGGGAGGGCAGCTCTGACAAACTCAGTGACCGTCACCAGTCCAGACTCCACATGCATGTGGGCATCCAGCAACCCCGGAACAAGGAACATATCACCGGCATCGATCACGACCGTTTTCTTGCCAATGGTATGGCTGGCATCCGGTCCGACATACGCAATGCGTTTGGCGCGCATGGCAATATCGGTATGCGGAATGATCTCACCGGTCTGCACGCACACCCATTTGCCATTCCTGATCACCAGGTGAGCCGGCAGCCTGCCCATGGCGCAATCCACCAATTCCCGAGCGTTTTGAAGCCAGAAAGAATCCATGCCCATAATTGTTCCTCTACCCCATTACCAGCCGCTTGGCTGCATTGTTGTGCTGGCGGATATGGTCCGGCAGGTTAATCCCCAGCAATTCTCCGTTACGAACAACTGCTTTTCCATGGACATAATTATTGCTTACGTTTTGCGGTTGGCAGAATACCAGTGCTGCCACCGGGTCATGCAGCGCGCCGGTGTAATCCAGGCGGTTAAGATCAATACTGATGAAATCTGCACACTTTCCAACGGCGAGAGAACCGATGTCTTTGCGTCCCAACACAGCCGCTCCGCCAATTGTAGCCAGTTCCAGCGCTTGGCGTCCGGTTAGGATCTCGCTTCCGGTGGAGGATAAGGAAGCCCCTTCCAGTCCGGATTTCAACCTGGCCAGCAGCATGGCTTGCCTGGCTTCCGCCAGCAAGTGTGATCCATCGTTGCTCGCCGATCCATCCACCCCCAACCCAACCTTGACGCCGGCTTGCCGCATTTTCATCAGCGGGGCAATGCCGGACGCCAGGCGCATATTGGAGGAAGGACAATGCGCCACGCCGCAGCCTTCGCGCGCGTAAAGGTTGATCTCTTCCGTGCCAACGTGCACCGAGTGGGCATACCACACGTCATTCCCCACCCAATCCACGGATTGCATGTAGGCCACCGGCCGGTATCCGAACTTCTCCAGGCAGAATTGCTCCTCGTCCTGGGTCTCCGCCAGGTGCGTGTGCAAATGCACCCCATACCTACGCGCGAGGTCAGCGCTATCTTTCATTAACTTTCCGGTAACACTGAATGGAGAACAGGGAGCCAGCACAATCTGCACCATCGAACCCGGTTTGGGATCATGGTACCTTTGTATCAAGCGCTCACTATCTAACAGGATGCTCTCTTCGCTGTCCACCACGCTATCCGGTGGTAGCCCGCCCTGGCTCTCACCCAGGCTCATGGATCCGCGCGAAGCATGCAGCCGCAGCCCGATGGTTTGCGCCGCCTCGATCTCATCATCCAAAGCTGACCCGTTGGGGAACAGGTACAGATGATCTGAGGCTGTGGTGCAACCGGACAATGCCAATTCACTTAACGCTGTTTGGGTCGAAATGCGAATATCTTCTGGTGTCATCCTGGCCCAGATCGGGTAGAGCGTTTTGAGCCAGTTGAACAGGTTGGCATTTTGGGCTGCGGGGACAACGCGGGTGAGCGTCTGGTAAAAATGGTGGTGCGTGTTCACCAGCCCAGGCAGGACGATGTGACCGGACAGGTCAAGCACCTCGTCAGCTTCATGTGGTAACTCGGAGGTTACCCCCACCTGCTCAATGAAGCCATCGCGAATAAAAAGACCACCATCCAGGATCTCCCGGCGGTGGTCATCCATTGTTACCAATATCCCGGCATGCTTGACAAGAAGAGTGCTCATATCGTTTCCAATCAAAACATCAGATATATGATGAGGTTGTCAGACAAGTGATAAGTCTACCTTTTTTCCAGGAAAAAGTCAATTGTCTGACAACTCCAATTATCTATACATCATGCAGACTGGCAGCATGCAGCGTGTTGCGCAGCAACATGGCGATGGTCATGGGACCCACTCCACCTGGAACCGGGGTGATGGCCTGCGCGACCTGGGCTACCTCATCGTAGCACACGTCCCCCACCAGCCTGTAGCCGCGCGGCTTGGTGGCATCCTCCACGCGGTTGATGCCCACATCAATGACAACTGCGCCGGGCTTCACCCAATCCCCGCGCACCATTTCAGCCCTTCCCACCGCTGCCACCAGCACATCCGCCTGCCGCACCACATCCGGCAGGTTTTTCGTGCGGGAGTGGCAGATGGTCACAGTGGCATTGGCGCGCACCAACAGCAACGCAACCGGCATGCCGACGATATTCGATCGCCCCAGTACCACAGCATTGACGCCCTCCAGGCTGGGCATTTCCTTTTCCAGCATGTACATCACGCCTTCCGGTGTGCAGGGCACAAACAGCGGTTCGCGCCCCTTTTGCGCCAGCCTGCCAATGTTCATGGGATGGAAACCATCTACATCCTTGTCAATCGAAATTGTCTTAAGCACGCTCTCTTCATCCAAACCTGCTGGAAGCGGGAGTTGAACAAGGATGCCATCCACAGCCGGATCAGCGTTCAGGCGGGCCACCAGGGCTTCAACATCCGCTTGCGAGGTCTCCGCAGGCAGGTCATAGCCCCAAGAGGTGATGCCCAACTCAGCACATGCCTTTTGCTTGGAGCGCACGTAAGACTGGGAGGCAGGGTTTTCGCCCACCAGCACGGTTGCGAGACCGGGGGCACGCTTGCCCTGGCTGAGACGCTGCTTCACTCCCTCGGCTACCTGCGCCCGAATCTCCTCGGATAGAATCTTTCCGTCAATGATCCTGCCTGCCATTTTTTGCTCCTTCCTGAAGTCCATATTCTTTTCTATAATTATACCTATTCAACAAAACCGTGATTTTTCAGCATGGTAAAATATATGGGTTAATTCATGCATAAGAGGAGCATCAAATGAGCAAAATTTGTGTCATCGGCACCGGCTATGTTGGCCTGGTAACCGGAACCTGCTTTGCGGACCTGGGCAATGAGGTCATGTGCCTGGATATTGATAATGAGCGCATCCAGAATCTAAAGAACGGCATCATGCCCATCTATGAACCCGGGCTGGAACAGCTTGTCAAGCAAAATGTAATCGCCAACCGGCTTTTCTTCACCACTGACTATAAAGAAGCGCTGAAAGGTGCTGAGTACGCCTTCATCGCGGTGGGCACACCATCCGGCAATGACGGCGAGGCAGACTTGCGCTATGTGCGCTCTGCCGCTGAAGCCATTGCTGACCTCGTGGAAGAGTCCATCCTGGTCATCAACAAGTCCACCGTCCCGGTAGGTACCGGTGATTGGGTGGCGGATGTGATCACCCGCCGGCGCGATGGCAAACCATTGCAGTTCAGCGTGGTTTCCAATCCCGAATTCCTGCGCGAAGGATCAGCCATCGGCGACTTCATGAGCCCGGATCGCGTGGTGCTGGGTTCCGAGGACCGTGAAGCAGCCAACCGGGTTGCGAAACTGTATCAACCGCTGCGCTGCACCATCATGATCACCGACCTGCGCACCGCTGAAATGATTAAGTACGCCTCCAATGCCTTCCTGGCTACCAAGATCTCCTTCATCAACGAGATCGGCAATATTTGCGAGGAGCTGGGCGCGGATGTGAAGGAAGTTGCCCGCGGCATGGGTCTGGACAAACGCGTGGGCAGCGCTTTCCTGGATGCCGGTTTAGGCTGGGGTGGATCCTGCTTCCCCAAGGACGTACGCGCGCTGGAGCACATGGCCGTGCTGAATGGCACTCACCCGCAGTTGCTGCAGGCCGTCATGGAGATCAACCGCAACCAGCGCCGCCGCGCTGTGATGAAATTGCGCAAAGCCCTGAAGAACCTGAACGAGAAGACCATCGGCGTTTTGGGTATCTCTTTCAAACCCAATACCGATGACATCCGCGATGCAGCCGCCATCGAGATCATCCACCTGATGCAAAACGAAGGGGCCCATATCCGCGCTTATGATCCGCAGGCAATGGAAAACGCCTCCAAAGTGCTCAAGAACGTCACCCTGTGCGAGAATCCTTACCAGGTGGCGGAGAAAGCGGATGCGCTCATCCTGGCGACCGAATGGAACGAATTCAAGCAGTTGGACTTCTCCAAATTGAAGACGCTGATGTCCAATCCGCTCATCCTGGACGGACGCAATGCCTGGGACCCGGAAAAGCTGCACGAACTGGGATTCACCTACATGGGCATTGGACTGGGTAATTTGAACAAGAAATAAACCCTTTTCACGCATTTACTGCTCCCGGTTCCGGATTGCAACTGATCACTTTTCTTTGCAGTTCGGGAAAACCCCCGGGAGCAGTTTTGTTATCAAATCATCCTTAGTTCTTCTTCGCAAGTCCGATATTTCACCCCAAAAAAAACCCTTGACATTGACGTTACGTAATGGTTTATCATGGGGATATGAAGACAGGCAAGCGCTACACCATCAGCCAGTTGGCATCCTATGCCGGGGTCAGTACGCGTACCCTGCGCTACTACGACCAGATCGGATTGCTCTCTCCGGCCGCCCGGGAGCAGAACACGTACCGGACATATGGAGAATCTGAGCTTTTACGCTTGCAGCAGATCCTCTTTTTCCGGGAACTTTCATTTGACCTGGAAAGCATTAAAGCGATCCTGCAGAACCCGGATTTCGATCTGCCGACCGCGCTTGAGCAACACAGGCGCAACCTGGAATTGAAAGCCAGGCAAACCCTGGAATTGATCCAGACCATCGATAAAACAATAGAAAGTCTCAAAGGAACAATCAAAATGGACGAACAGGAATTCTTCAAGGGGTTTAGTGATGAAAAGCAGGCTGAGTACCAGAAGTATGCCGAAGAACACTGGGATACCCGCCTGGTCAACCAATCCACCGAGCGCTGGAAGGCGCTGAACGAGGAGGGGCGGCAGGCACTCCTGGCGGATGGCGGTCGCATCACGCGTGAGATCATCGCCGCCATTCCCATGGGAGCCGGCAGCCCGCAGGTGCAGGAGCTGGTGGGGCAGTGGCACGCCTACATCAACCGCTTCTATGATTGCTCGCCGGAGATCCTATTAGGACTGGGCAATGCCTACGTCCAGCACCCGGATTTCCATGCCAATTACCGCAAGATGCATCCCGCCATGCCGGAGTTCCTGACCGAAGCCATCCAAATCTATTGTGCGGCGCGCGGGGTCACCGGCGAATAGCCGCGTACAAAAGCCTTATTGGCAGTGCTGCTTATGCAGCTTCAGGTATGCCTTGAGGAACTGCCCGGTGTAGGAGTTCTCGTTCTCTGTGATCTGGCAGGGAGTGCCGGTGGCGATGATCTCGCCGCCGCGGTCACCGCCTTCAGGTCCCAGATCGATGATGTAATCCGCCACCTTGATGATATCGAGGTTGTGCTCAATGATCAGCACCGAGTTGCCGCCCTCCACCAGGTCCTGCAGCACGTCGATAAGCATGTGCACATCCGCGGCATGCAGACCGACCGAGGGTTCATCCAGCACGTAGATGGTGCGTCCGGTGGCGCGGCGCGAAAGTTCCTTGGCCAGCTTGACGCGCTGGGCTTCGCCGCCAGAGAGCGTAGTGCCCGGCTGCCCGATACGGATGTAACCCAGTCCGACACGTACCAGCGTTTTCAACTTATTAACAATGGAAGGGATGTTCGCGAATAGGGACAAGCCTTCCTCAACCGTCATATCCAGCACATCGGCGATGCTCTTGCCCTTGAACTTGACCTGCAGGGTCTCGCGGTTGAAGCGCGAGCCATGGCATACATCGCAGGGTACGTAGATATCCGGCAGGAATTGCATCTCGATGCGTAATTGTCCCTGTCCCTGGCAGGCTTCGCAGCGTCCTCCGTGCACGTTGAACGAGAACCGCCCGGCTTTGTACCCGCGCATCTTGCTCTCCGGCAGCTCGGCAAACAGGCTGCGCATTTCATCCCACATGCCGGTGTAGGTGCCCGGGTTGGAGCGCGGTGTGCGCCCGATGGGAGACTGGTCAATATTGATGATCTTATCCAGGTACTGCAGCCCTTCGACGCGGTCGTACTCGCCGGGTTGGGTGTGGGCACGGTTCAGGTCGCGCGCCAGGATGTTGTAAAGCAGGTCCACCATCAGTGTAGACTTGCCCGAACCGGAAACCCCGGTGATGCACACGAACTGCCCCAGGGGGATCTCGACGCTGATATTCTTGAGGTTGTTTGCGCGCGCGCCGATGATCTTGAGCGCCTTTCCATTCCTGGGGTGCAGGGTCTTGGGCACCGGTACCTTTTTACGCCCCGAGAGGTAGGCCCCCGTGAGGCTTTTGGGGTGCGCGAGGATATCCTCCAGGGTGCCCTCCGCTACCACTTCACCTCCATGCTCACCAGCCCCTGGACCCAGGTCGAGAATCCAATCCGCGGAACGGATGGTTTCCTCATCATGTTCCACAATTAATACTGAGTTGCCCTGGTCGCGCAGTTGCATCAATGTCTGCAACAACTTCTCGTTATCGCGCGCATGCAATCCAATGGAGGGTTCGTCCAGCACATACAAGACGCCCATCAATCCAGAGCCGATCTGGGTGGCCAGGCGGATGCGCTGGGCTTCGCCGCCAGACAGGCTGGCAGCCGGGCGGTTGAGGGTCAGGTAATCCA
>DAONEZ010000058.1:0-8421 GCA_035403345.1 Anaerolineaceae bacterium | reverse complement strand
AAGCGCAGCCTGATCCTCATCTTTGCCCAGGGTTTCATTGGCTCGTTCCCGTGGAACGTCATCACCTACTACATCTTTGGCTACCTGGCCACCGAACGCGGCTACAACGACACCACCCAATTGATGATCATGGCCCCGGCCGTGTTGGTCATGGCCGCCGGTTACCCGGTGGCCGGTGCATTGGGCGACCGCCTGTTCAAACGGGATAAACGCGGGCGTCTCATCATCAGTGCTATTGGCATTTTCCTGGGAGCGCTCTTCCTGTGGGTATGCATGCGCGTGCCCAATGAGCAGGTGGTTCTCTTTGCGGGTTTTCTCTTCGCCGCCGCTTTCTTCATGCCCTTCGCCTCTCCCAACGTGCTATCGACCATCTACGACATTACCCTGCCCGAGGTACGCTCCAGCGCTAATGCCATCCAGACCTTTGTGGAGTCCTCCGGATCAGCCCTGGCACCGCTCATCGCGGGCATTATCGCAGATAAGATTGGTGTGGGTTCAGCCATCCTGTGGGTCTGTATTTCCACGTGGGCGATGTGCTTCCTGCTGATCAACGGGGCCATCCTGCTCATCCCGCGTGATATGGACGATTTTCACAAGCAATTGCAGGAGCGCGCCGCGGAGTCGGCAAAGTAGCACTTTGTAGAAATCTCTCTCGCCAAGCCGCAAAGTCTAAGTTATAAGGCGCAATGTTAATTCTTTTTTATTTTTTTTATCTTTTCGACTTTGTTCTTCGCTTATAAAAGGTTTTGCACTTCTTTGCGTTCTTTGATTTTCCGCTCTTTTGCGCCCTCCCTGGAACTTGCTGCCAGTGCAAGTGTTCGAGAAAAGCTCTTCTGCATCTCTACGGGAAGCTCTCTCGCCAAGGCGCAAAGGATAACTTATAAGCCGCAAAGAGACCCTTTTCATGATACTTTTTTTCTAGGTCTTTGTTCTTCCCTAAAAAAAGGTTTTGCACTTCTTTGCGTTCTTGTTTTTAGTTTCTTTGCGGCTTTGCGAGAAATGAACTTAATTCAATCCCTGCAGGTCATACACCACAAAGCCCTCGTTCTGATACACCACCGGGAAGGGCTGCAAGTGCGGCTTTTCCACCACCAGGTAACGGCAGCCATATTTCTGCGCCGCAAGCAGGTAATCCTGCGAGGATAATGAATAGTACTCTTCGCGCGTGAACTTGAATGTGTCAAAGTAATTCCCGTTGAAGCGCTCAATTGCCCCTGGGGCTATGGCTTCAAACCTTTCCTGCCAGTAGGAAAGATAACCGGGGTGTGGGAACTCAAAGATTTCCACCAAAGTGGCTAATGTGCCTCGCTCGGAAAAAGTGCGCCAATCGGGGATGTAATGCATAAATATATGGGGTGGAGTGATGAACATGGTTTCCCGTGGAGTGTTCTCGCGTGCCCAATCCTGCACTTCTGTCCAGGCCGTTTTAGGCTCATAGAGGAAATAGCCCGGCGACCAGAACCCTGATTTGAGCCCGAACACCAGTGTTACTGCATGCAGGCATACCAGTAGAACTGCACCAGCCCACTGACGCCAGGGGTACCTGGCCAGCCAGCGGTTGAGCGCCAGCATCACCAGGGGTAGGATGGGTGAAACGTAAGTGACATAGGCGAAGACCACCAGTCCACCTGCCAGGCCGCTCAGCCTGCCCTGCTGCAGCGCCGCTGCCAGGTACCCGGCAAAATAAATGTAGCCGATGATCATCAGAAAAACCCCGATGCGCAGGATCTGCAATTGCAGCACAAGCGTAACCGGCAGCCAGTAGGTGGTGACCAGCTGCACCAGCAGCAGCAGGCCGATGGCCAGCATGAAATGGGTGATCACTCGCTCATGAGGCGACACATTCATCCGCCGCGCCACCAGGTAAAACGCCAGCGTAGCCGCACCGTGCATGGTGCCCAACCATATTTGCGGCACCGTGGAGAACATGTAATATACCCCGGCCAACAGGGCTGAGCCGGACAGTTTGAGCAGGTCCGGTCGCAGCGTCAGATCCAGAGGTACTCCGCCTGACTGCCACAGGAAAACCGGCAGCGCCGCCAGCCCGAACAAAGCCAGCCCAGCCAGGATGCGCTTCCAGCCTATCTCGCGCCAGCGCACCGCGCCATCCACCAGGAACATCATCAGCACAAAGCCGGAATAGATGGCGTGCAGGTTGAACATCACCCCAAGGATCAGGAAAGCCCAGGTTGTTTTTCGTCTGAGGTAGAGCACCATTGCACCGAGCAGGAACGGTAGCACAAAGGTGCGGTTGAGCAGGCTGAACTCGATGATCTGGAACCCGGGCATGCCCAGGTGCGGGAAAACTAGCATGCAAACGCAAAGCAGGTTGGCCAGCGGGTTGTAAAACAAGGCGCTGGTCAGTTCCCAGAACATGGCAAACAGCCCCCAGGTGGTGAGGAGGTGCACAGCAAACATCACCGGCTCCAGGATGCCAGCGCGGTAAGCCGGCAGGAACATCAGCCAGAAATACGAGTAATGTTCGTTGCGTAGATCAAGGAATGCATCCGCGGGATAAAGCCCGGGGTCGGAAAATTTCTTTAGAAATGGAATGTGGATGACCTGGTCGAAGGTGCCAAAATGGTACCCGTTGATCCAAATGGCAGCCAGCGCAGCCGCCAGGAACAGCGTATACCGCAACCACACCTTTTTCGCCAGGTACCCGGCGAATTGGGTCAGAGCGGTGACCATTTTACTCGGAAAAACCCGAGCCGTTTGAGAAACGAGCCTTGGCCCGGACCTGGATTAGCCCATCTCTAATCGTCTTCACCAGTATCGTAACAACCGGCAGGTTGGCTCAACGGCACGGGCACGTTGACATCATAGAGCGAGTAGCTGATCGCCAGGTTGGAGACTTCTGCTCCGCTGCTTCCCGAACTAGCTGATTGAACCTGCAGGTTGAGCATGTACTTAACAATATAATTTCCATCCTGCGCCAGCCAGTAATCACCCTGGTTTACAGTAGCCACTGACCCCGATTTCTCGCCGATTCCTGAGACCTTGAATGTGAAGTGGTTGGTTTTCACCCCATTCACCTCCTCTTCCCCTACAAACTTCGGGTCATTTATCACAGGGACAAAGTCGATCATCTGCGAAAAGATATCGCGTATCTCCTTGTCCTGGGTGTTTACCTCTGAATAAGACCATTCTCCATCAGAATAGGAGCAGGTAATATTTCCCAGGTTGTAGGTTTCCTGTGTATCGGTTGAATTCTCACTGGAATCCGGCGAGACGGTGGATGCGGTCGTGGTGGTATGGTTGTTCCCGTCGACTACCGAGCTTTCGGTGACGATATCGGTATCTGTGGAATTGCCTTGAGAATCAGAAACGGTAATATGAACTCTGAATTTGTAACTATCAAAACTGCCCAAAGCATTCTGAAAAGTTACCGGGTTGGGATCAGGTGCTTTCTTGAGAATGTTCGGCTTGGCTTCCTGCTGCGGCTGCTCCCCATTCGGCACTACCACCACCTGGGGTTCGCTTCCGGAATCACTCCCACCTCCGAATAATCCAAAAGGAAGATTACAGGCTGCGCTGACGACAAACAAAAGGACGACGATGAGAACGATTGACCAGAACTTTTTATACATATCATCCTCCTGATAATTACTTATAACCCTACTCCCGCCCCAAGAGTTCAGGCGTGGACATTCTGTTGATGCGCGCTGCCGGCATCGCAATACTCAATCCGGTGATCACCAGGGTGATCAATATCGTCATACTAATTGTATACACATCTATCGAAGTTGTGAGACTGATTCCAAATGAAGAAAAACTTTGGATGCGGGAAATGACCACCAAAACGGCAAAAACCGCTCCGATGATCGCACCTGACAGGATGATCACCCCGGCTTGCGTCAGCAGGTAGATGACCACTGACCTTCGGCGGAATCCAAGTGTGCGCAGGATGCCGAACTCGCGCCGGTGCAGCCACGCCAGGCGCCACAACAAGCTGGAGAGAGTGATCAGCGTAGCGGCTCCCACCAGCCCGCCTACCAGTCCAAGGTAGTTGAAGAAGCTCATCGCTTCCTGGCCGAAGGCATTACCGGCATCTCCCCGCCTGCCGATCGCTATTCCCGTGGCAATGGAATCGCCTTCCTGCAGCTTACCTCCATCAGGAATGTAATAAATGGAAACGTCCGAGCCATAATTCAGAAGTTTTTGCGCGTCAATTAGAGAGATCCAGGCCTGGCCATCTTCATAGGAGCCAGTCTTAAAGATGCCGATCACTGTAAAGACCCGTCCACGCAGCCGGATCTCATCCCCCACCCCGGCCTCCAGGCGCTCCGCCAGGCTGCTGCCGATCATGGTCAGCCGCTCCGCGTCCCCCGGCTCCAGTGCACGGCCTTTGAGCAAGGTGAACGGGCTGACCCGGTACAGGTCTTGCGGGCGCACCCCGCGGATCATGATGGCATTGGCCAAAGACGTCCCCACCACCTGGTGGATTTCGGCGATGGGCTCGTATCCATTCTCTTCCAATAGCTGCCCTATCTCTTGCGTGAGCCGGCTTCCGTGCACTTCCCCGCTGCCGGTGCTGGCCTGTACCAGCAGCCAGTTGGCGTTCAGGGAGAAATATGTACTGGAAAGCGATTTTTGATAAGTGATCAGCGAGAGGTAACTGGCAAATGTCACGCTGAACAGGAGCGCCATCACCAGCGCCAGCGTCCAGCGTTTTTTCAAATCCTTGAGGGCGATGCGCATGATCCCATTCATGTGCCCTACTTCTGGATGAAACTGGCCACACTGCGGCGGCGTAGATGGCGAGTGGGCAGCCACACCCCCACCCAGCCGAAAATGAGCGCCAGAACAGCCCCAAGCAAAAGCCCGAAGGCGGAGATGGAGACCGGCAGCGGGATGCTGTGCAGGCTCAAAGGGTTGATGCGGTTGAACCAGTTCAGCAGGAGCGCTGTAAGCCCCCATGCCAGCAAATACGCCACAGCGATCTGCAGCAGGGTGCGCAGGATGATCAACCCGCGGATCGCCCCGGATTGAAATCCCACCGCGCGCAGGATCGTGATCTCACGGCTGCGTTCCGTGAGGATGAGGAAGATATTGCAGTAGGTTCCCAGCATTACAGCAGAAAGCGCCAGCAGTACCAGCATGCTGCTCAACCCCTTCAGATCGCTCACGGCCTTGGTGTATTCCTGGTACAGGTTGTCCACGAAATACACGTCGAACCTGTCCGCCAGACGCGGATCATTTTGCAGTTGCATGCGAACAGCCTCAGCGTCTGCTGTCGGCTGTAATTGGATCCAGGCGAATTGATAGACGCCCTGGAGGTTGAACAAGTTCTCGGCCTGGTCCAGGCGCATCCAGATGGAACTGAACTTGGTCCCCGGAGCGCGCACGATACCGGAGATGCGGAAATCACTGCCGTAAATGCGTACGGTGCTGCCCACGGTCCATCCCGTGCCGCTGAGCGCTCCTTCCCCGATGACAATATCATCGCCACCGGTTGGCCATTCCCCCGAGACCAACGACAGGGAATGTACCGTCTGCATATCCTCAAGGCTGGCTGCCCGGAGCTGCAGCAGGCTGGTATTGGCCTGGATGATCTTGAACATCAGCGGGGTTACGCTTTTCACATAAGCAGGCATCAACTCCCTGGCGGGCTGAAACTCCTCGTCGGTCACCAAGCTTTCGGAAGGATCGAACACGTTGCGCGAGACGATCAGCAAGGCAGAGCGGTCGGTGGGCTGGTTGCCAAACTTGTACGCGGCTTCCGCGAACGCCTCCATGGCAAAGTAACAACACAGGAAAACCAGCAGGTTTGTGACCGTGATCAACGTCCTCCACCCGTCGCTGACCAGGTCTTTGAACGTAAAGCGCAGCAGGTCGCTAATCCTTCCCATTTGTCTTTTGATGGAGCTGCCCATCCAGCAACTCAAAGACCCGGCTGGCCTTTTCGGTCAGTGCCAGGTTGTGCGTGGCCACCACAAAGGTGATGCCCAGCTCAGCGTTCAGCTCGTGCATCAATGACGTTACTTCATGTGCCGACACGGAGTCGAGGTCGCCAGTGGGTTCATCCGCCAGCACCAGGTCAGGCTCGCAGATGATGGAACGGGCGATGGCCACCCGCTGCTGTTCCCCGCCCGATAATTCCGCCGGCAAATGCTCCAGGCGCTGCTCCAGCCCCACCCGCTGGAGGATCGCGGCTGCCCGCTGCCTGGCCTGCTTATAAGCCAACCCCCTGGCCATCAACGGCAGGCTCGCATTTTCAACAGCATTAAGGGCGGAGATGAGATTGTAGAACTGGAAGATGAAACCCACATGGTCCCGCCGGAATAGAGTCAGGGCTTCTTCGCTGGCTTTCTCCAGCTCAAAGCCATTAATGGTCACCGCACCGGAGGTCGGGCGGTCGATACCGCCCAGCATGTTCAATAGGGTGGACTTACCCCCGCCGCTGGGTCCCAGGATGACGACGAACTCCCCTTTTTCAATCTCGAGGTCGATCCCGCGCAGCGCGTGGATGGCCTCCTCGCCGCGATGGTAAGTCTTATGCAACTGCCGGACAGAGATCATGGCTGTGTTCCTGGCTGCTGATTTTTGTTAATCGTGATGAAATGATTATACAATAACCAACCCGAATTACTTCCGGTCAATGCCGCCCCCGGTTTACTTCGACCAGGTATGGTTACAATGACAACTTCAAATTACCTTTTCATACGTGTTGTAACGCTTGTGAAAGATTACCCCATAATTGGAAAGTTCCCGAAGCATATTCACGTTGACGGTTCCAATCTGGTCAACCTCGCAATACATATATTGTTTTTCTGCAGATTTTCTAAACTCGTTCATCAAAAGGGCTGTACCGCCTGACCCGCGGTAGTCACCGGTCATGCCCATTCCGTTCACCTCTACGTTGTGGGTGGTGCGCAACGCACGCAGCAACACCAGCCAGCCGAACGGAAACAGGCGCCCGTGGATGCGCTGCATGGCAGAGGAGATATTCGGATAAGCCATCAGGAATCCCACCGGGCGAGTGTCTTTCATCACCAGCTTTATCAGGTTGGGGTCGGCAAACCACGCCAACTGTGCAGCCATTTGCCTCGCGTCTTCAGCCGTGATGGGATAATTCCCGCTGGTGCCCCGGATGGCTTCATTGTAAAGGGATGGTAATTGATTCACCATTTTCCGCAACTCGCGCCGCGTTTTGAAACTGGTGATGGTCAGCCCCCTGCGTTCCCTCACCCGCTCTACCACCAGGGCGATCTTGGGGTCTTCAGACGCGCCGCGTTCCAGGTAGCCGGTGAGGATCTCCTCCTTCACCTGGAACCCGGCTTCCTCCACCAGGCGCATGTAATAGGGCGGGTTATAGGGCATGCCCATGCCGGGCAGGTAGTCAAAGCCCTCGCTCAACAGCCCGATGCCGTCCAGCATGGAAAAGCCTTTCGGTCCGACCATGCGCTCCAGCCCGCGCTCACGCGCCCAGCTCTCAGCCGCTTCAAAAAGGGGCTGTGAAACACCCGGCAGGTCCAACGCCTCGAACAGGTAAAAGAAAGCCGTTTTCTCGTGATTGTGCTCGTTGTACAGGCGGTGATCCAGGCAGGACAGCCTTGCCACTACCTGCCCGCCCGGGTCATACGCCAGAAAGAACGCCGCTGCGGAGTGTTTGAAAAAGGGGTTTTTGCGCGGATCAAGCATGCGCCGCGCTTCTCCGCGCAGCGGCGCTACCCAATAGGGGCAATCGCGGTACACGCGCTCAGGCAGGCTCAGAAACTCCCCTGCCTGCCGCCGGTTCGTGAGGTCGATCTGTTTGACCGTGTACGCTGCCATGCGACTCTCCGTGATGACCTGCTGGATTAAATCGACAGGCAGGGGGTCGCTCCCTGCCTGATCCTGCATGTCTTAGGGCTTGAACTCGAGCGCTGCCTCGATCACCCGTTCGGTCTCTTCCGGCAGCATGTTGTAGTACAGCGGCAGGCGCACCAGCCGGTCGCTCACGTCCTCGGTCACCGGGCAGTCGCCGGGTTTGCCACCGAAATTTACGCCCATATCCGAGAGGTGCAACGGCAGGTAATGGAACACCGCCATGATATTGTGTGCCTTCAGGTGCTGAATGAAGCGAGTGCGCACTTCCAGTGAAGGCATCAGTAGATAGTACATGTGCGCCGGCTGCTCACAATGCGCCGGCACGCAGGGTTGGCGTGCGCCGATCTCCGCCGCCCAGCCGCGCAGCTCGCGGTCATACTGCTGCCAGATGCTGCCGCGCTTGTGCTTGATTAGCGGCAAGGATTCCAGTTGCGAGAGCAGCACCGCCGCCAGCAGCTCGGATGGCAGGTAGCTGGAGCCCTGGTCCACCCAGGTGTACTTGTCCACCTGTCCGCGGAAGAAGCGGCTGCGGTTGGTGCCCTTTTCGCGCAGGATCTCAGCGCGTTCAAAGTATCGCTCGTCGTTCAGCAGCAGCGCCCCGCCCTCCCC
>DAONEZ010000057.1:0-8581 GCA_035403345.1 Anaerolineaceae bacterium | reverse complement strand
CGCGCCATCCGCGCCCACCTGATGGCCCGCCGCATGCTCATTACCACCGGTGCCAACGTGGAAGAAGGCAGCCTCAGCTATAGCTGCCTGCCCGAAGAGTTTATGAAAGTCTATGGACCCAAACAAACCCAGGAGTTTTCTCCTGTCTCCTTTGATTCTTCAGTATTCAAATCCATGTACGAGCGCAAACAAAACCACCAGGAATCTGCTATCGAAGATTGGTCACTGCTGGGTATGACAAAATGGGACCTGTATTCCCTGGCCCGGCAGATCGCACTCTTCGGTCCGATGAAAGCCCTGCAGGGTTGGAACATCCCCATTGCCAGGTTCAACCTGCTGCTCACCGTGGACCGCAAAGAGATCGAGTTCCTGCACCACCTCAAATCCCTCATCAGCGAGTACCTGCAGAACAAGATCAGCCAACCCCTGTCAATCGCAGTGTTCGGCGCGCCCGGCTCAGGCAAATCCTTCAATATCAAGCAATTAGCCAAATCACTTGATTTGCCCGACCAGGAGATCAAGGATATTACCTTCAACCTTTCCCAGTTCAATGTGGATGATCCCTCGGAGCTTTACCAGGCGTTCCACGCCGTGCGCGACATCTCGCTCTCCGGCAAGACCCCGCTGGTGTTCTGGGATGAGTTCGACAGCAAGCACCTGGCCTGGCTGCGTTACTTCCTGGCCCCCATGCAGGATGGCGAATTCCAGGAAGGTCAGCTCATCCATAACATCGGCAAGTCCATTTTCGTGTTTGCCGGCGGAACCTGTTCCTGCATGGAAGAATTTGAAGACATTGCCCGGGATGCAGTGAGCGACAAGGGACCGGACTTCCTCAGCCGCATCAAGGGTTTCATTAACATAATGGGTCCCAATCCCATGTTGGGTTACACAGACCGTAAGAAAGCCAATCTCAAACCCGGAGACGAAGCCGCTGAACTCATCCTGGCGAGAAATGCCGATCCGGAGTTCATCATTCGCCGTGCCATCCTCATCAACAGCCTGTTGTATTTGAGCTTCAAACAGTTGTTCAAGAACAACATGCTGCAAATTGACGACGGCGTGTTAAACGCTTTCCTGCTGGTCCCGCGCTTCAAACACGGCACTCGCTCCATGGAGACCATTTTCAAGACCAGCCAGCTTTACGGAAAGGATAAATATCACCGCTCCGACCTGCCGCCGGAATCGCAGATGAACCTGCACGTGGACGGGCAGCAGTTTTACGAACTGCTTTCACAGGAACCCAGGAAGTACGAGGGCGGAGAAGCTTTTTACCACCTTGTCAACGAAATCACGTTTGACGAGAAGATCGTTGAAAAATTGGCGGTGGGTATTCACTCCATTTATTCGCTGGTGACCACCACAGGACGTCTCTCCAATCCGCTCTCCATCACGCAAGAAGAATTCAATACCTGGTACGACCAGATGCAGAAACTCCCGGATGAACTGCCGCATGATGAAGTATCTCAGAATTACCACAATGCGCGCAAGATCCCCGAAAAACTCACCTCGGTTGGATTCACCATCGTCCCCCTGGAAGCCGATATTCCAGCTGGTGTGTTTGACGCGGAGGAGTTCGAGAAGGTCAGCCAATTGGAACATATCCGTTGGGTCAGGCATTATATCGACGCCGGATGGGCCTATTCCCCGCATAAGCAGAAAATGAACAAACTGTATGACGCCCTGGTGGCCTGGGATGAGGCTGAACGTCAGAAAGCAGAAGAGGTGTACGGGAAAAACTATGTCATGAAAATGGGCATCGCGAAGGGTGAGATGCTGAGCGAGGACTACCGCAATATGGACCGGGTCATCAGTTTGGCCATTCCCTGGATACTGGAAAAAGTGGGGTACAAGATGGTGCGCTTGAAACATAAGTAATCAACCTCGGTAGGAGTCCGCCTTGGTCCGCAGAGCCTGGAGAGATTTCTTTATCATCCTATCCACCATCTGGATCAACCTGATCCTGTTCATTTTACTGATGGGCATTGGTGCGCTCCTGCTGCGCTATTTTGGCGCTAACCCTACAGCCAATTGGCCGCAGCTATTCCTGGATACTTTTCATCTTGCCACCATCAAACGTGTGGATACCGGTGGAAAACTTATCCCCATTCTGATGGCCTTCTCACTACCCGTATTTACCTCCATTATCTTTGGGGAAGGAATCCTGCGTGTGATGTCCATTTACATGCAGCGGCGCGTAAACCGGAAGGAGTGGGATCTCATGGTTGTGAAGACATTTAAGGGACATACCGTGATCTGTGGTGTGGGAGAGATGGGGCAGCAGATCCTGCGCTGCCTGGTTGCCGAAGAACCGGACATGAAAATGGTCCTGATTGACCCGCATTCCAGCATTCTGTTCGAGATGGGCATCGCTGAGGACCACATTCTACAATTGCAGGGCAGTATGACAGAGATCGAAATTCTCAAGCAAGCCAGGGTACAGCAGGCCAGCCTGGTCATCCTGACAGCCGGGGAAGATGCCGTAAACCTGGAAGCCGCCTACAAGATACTGCATCTGAACCCCGACGTGCCCATTTGGATCCGGCTGCATCACAGCGGGCTGGCTGAGTTGCTTGACTTGGCGAGAAAACCGCAGATCCACTTCTTCTCCCCCTACCAGCAGGCAGCGGACGCCATCGTGACCAACATCATGAACGGAAACCGACAACCGATGTAACAGCGGTTTTCCAAGCCATCCAACACAGGAGGAGCACCGCTCATCGAATATCCTCTTTCATAAAATGGAGGGTTTATGAAACAACTCGTACGCTGCCCGTATTGCGGCTTGACCCAGGAAATGCCGGAGGGGGTGATGCAGTGCCGCAAATGCGGAGGGGATTTGAACGCCAACGTTCAAACCAGCTCCCCGGTATTCATCTGTTACAGCCGGAAAGACAAAGCATTTACTGACCGACTGACCGCCGATTTGAAAGCCCAGGGGGTAAACACCTGGCGCGATGTGGATAATATTCCCCTGCAGAGCCAGACCAACCGGAACCAGTGGCGCTTAGCAGTGGAAGACGCACTCAAGCGTTGTTCCACCATGCTGGTCATCCTTTCTCCTGACGCGCTGGAAAGTGATGAAGTACAAGCAGAGTGGAACGAGTTCGCCAGCAGCAAACGCCCCATCTTCCCTGTCATATCCGAGCCCTGTTCCGTACCTTTCTACCTGAAGATCTACCAGATTTGGGACATGACAAAGGAGTATAAAGAACAACTGCCCCTATTGGCCGGGGTTCTGGCACCCAAAAAGCAATACCTGCCTCCCCGGGAGGTGCCGAAATCTCCCGCTCCCCGTAAACTAAATCCGCTGTGGATTGCGTTGATTGCGGCAGTTGTGCTCATCGCAGCCGGCGTGATCGTCTATTCCCTGATTAATAAGACACCTCAGACACCTGTGACCACGGGAAATACCGTCAATCCTGAGCAATATCCGCTGCCCTCCGAATTGGAACAACCCACACAAGCAATCTCCAATAATCCGCTTCCCACCGAACCACTCAGCGGTTCCAGCGACCTGGGAGTGCTGGGCAAGGAGCTCTGGCGGGTAAATGTGGGCGGCGAGATCGTGCATGCCCCCACTATCGGACCGGAAAGAGAGATCTATGTGGTGACGCATAACGGGCTGCTGCTGGCGCTGAACGCCGATGGCAGCAAACGCTGGCAGGCGATCATCGGCAGCTCTTCCAGCTTTGATATCGCCACCCGCGTGGTGATCGGGAAGGATGGCATGGTAGCCTTGACCAACGATGGTCATCTGCTCACCTTCGACTCTGAAGGGAATCCAAAGTTGAACCTGGGCAAGAGCGGTGGATTGACTGCCCCGCCAACTTTTGGTGAAGATGGAACGATCTATGTAATGTCGAATGAGAGCACACTCTGGGCGATCTCTCCGGAAGGAAAAGACTTATGGAACACCAAGTTGTGCAGTATTTACGGTGGAGGAACCTGGCCAGGCGCGGTGGTGAGCTTCGGTGATATCGTCCTGGCCGTCTGCAAAGGTGACACCATTTATGAACTGCTCGCAGATTCGGGGACGATCGCCTACACATACCAGACCAATGACAAAATGGAATCTACCCCGGCGGTTGGGCAGGACATGACAGTCTATTTTGTGTCAGATGGAGGTTGGGTGTTCGCCATGCCCAAATTGGATAAACCTCTCTGGACAGTTTCGGTGGCAGGTGGTGCGAACATGATCCAGATGGTGGACGCCCCGGTGGTGGCCGGACCGGACGGGTTGATCTACGTTACCCCGCGGCACGGAACCATTTACGCCCTTAAACCTGAAGATGGTTCGATAGTCTGGAGTGCGAAGATTGGCGGACAGGGGGTGGGCATCAATCCGGTGGCTGTTACCAGGAATGGCCACGTATACGCGAAAAATTTGATCGGCGAATTGTTTTGGATCGACCCGGGCGGAAATATTAAATTAAAGCTGAGTCCGGCAGATGAAGCCCATAAATTTGCCCCGCCTGCGGTGGGTCCCAATGGCGAACTCTACCTGGGAGTTGGTACTGAACTGGTGGCCTTTCAACCGCCTGCCAATTGATGATCGAGGAAAGGAGTTTGAAATGAAAGGCAAGATAATTGCGCTGTTGATGCTAATGGTGATCCTGTTGGCGGCATGTGGATCAAACAAAACGGCGTCTGATCCTACCCCGGGAACTTTTTCCGGAAAGACCAGCCAAGGCAATATTTTCACCCTGGTGGTGAAGAATACCCCGAACGGTCTGGCGGTGACCTCGGTACAGTACAAGGTTAAGGTGTCTGGAAGTGGCTGGTCAGTGACCATCGATTATGTCCAACCGCTTGATTGTCTCCTTTATATAAAGGAGGGGCGTTTCAGTGGCAGCGTGGAGTTGAACGGCACAGATGCTCCGGCGGAGTTCAGTGGTGCTTTCTTTGAGGAAAAGCTGGTAGAGGGTCGCTTCAAGCAGACCAAGGAACACCCGCAGGGGTTAGGCAGCGGTACGGCAGATGTGACCTTCAGCGCGGATCGCTCAGAGTAATTCCTGGTGGACACTCGATCAAAACACAAGGAGTAAACTATGGGATTCAAATTATTCAAAAGTCCCGAAGAAAAAATGCGAGAAGCAATGTTTCGCATGACTTTACCAGTCGGCAGAGACATCAGGCTGCTTCTTGCCAGCAATGGCGACTATTATATGGGCGACTACGCAACTACAAAAATGTATGAACGCCCGATGCATGAGTTACTCTTTCTCAAGGAAAGGTTGAAGAAATTAGGTATCGCGCTGGCAGTGTGTGACGATGCAGGCTTCTTCTTTGCCGACCCGATCCAGGTTGTGCGCTTTAGGTCCTCATTACAGGAAACACTGGACAAGGCTGGTGATAATTCGGGATTCGTCTTTATCCAATTGATGAAACATTTTTGGATGAACAAGATTCCTATCGCCAAAGTACGTGTGTTCATGGAAGGTTTTGAAGTGGAGACCTTCGTGGATGGCGAAAAGGTGAAGAAGGAGTTACTCAGAAAACCATTTTAATAGCTTGTTTCAATGTGCTCTCTGATGAAAGGAGGAGCCATGGCCAAACTCATGCGCTGCCCGTTCTGCGGATTGCTTCAGGATGAGCCGTCAGGTGTTAAAGAGTGCAAACGCTGCGGCGGTCAATTGGAATTTGACGCTGGTCAATTGCCCGGCAGTACATCTTATGTGCAGATTCAGATGGAACTGGACCAGGTGGCCGCCCCGGCCGGCCGCAATGGTGAGCGGCACCTTCTGCTCACCATCCGCACACCGGATAAAGTTCCTGCGGAGGACGCGGTTCCAGGTGGAAAAGAGCGACCGCCCATTAACTTTACCGCGGTGTTGGACGTTTCCGGTTCGATGCAGGGGGAGAAGATCGAGCAGGTGAAGGACGCCCTCATCCGGGCTGTGCGCTTCCTGCGGGAAGGGGATATATTCTCGCTGGAGACGTTTGGCAACCACTCCACAACCATATTTAACGCAGAAGAGGTAACCAGGTCCACCCGTGATGAGTTCCTTGCGAAGATCACCCGCCTCTGCGCAGGCGGAATGACCGCTCTCTGGCAGGGATTGAATGCGGGCATTGATGACGCCCGCGAAAAACCCCGCACCAACAACCTGCTGCTTCTGCTCAGTGACGGGCAGGCAAACGTCGGCGAGACCGACCTGGAGGTCATCGGTCAGGCAGCCGCGAAGGCCCGCGAGAAGAATCTCATAGTCTCAGCGCTCGGTGTGGGAGACGATTACAACGAAGCCTTAATTACCGAGGTGGCCACCCAGGGCGGCGGGCGGTATTACCACATTGAGGAAGCCCGGCAGATCCCAATTTTTGTCGCTGGAGAATTGGGGGAGGTTGCCTCCCTGGCAGCCCGCGAAGTAAAGATCAAACTTACGCTTCCGCAAGGAGCCACCCTGCTGCCGTTCACGGCTGCCTATCCGGTGCAACAAGCAGGCAGTGAGGCTGAGATCCTGGTTGGCGATATCCCGTGTGATACCGAACTGGAGGTCCCGCTGCGATTGGCCTTCCTGGCTCATAAGAAGGATAGCCGGCTCAGCGTGGAGGGTGCACTTGAATTCAAATCTCCCGTTGATAAAGCCCATAATGTTCCTATAAATCGTGTTACGGTACGCTTTACTGATCCGCAAGCCTTTCAACTGCGCGAGGGCATCGTCATGCCCGTAGCAGAAAAGGTATTTGCCCAGATGAAAGCCGCCAGCGTGATCGGCGTATCAAGAGTGAGAGCCATGCGTCCCAGCGAAGCCGTCCAATCAACAAACATGGCCATCAACTCGCTGAGAGAGTATGCTAATCTACTCGGCGGGGATCTGGCAGAGAAGGAAATGAGCGATGCTGCAGAGGAATTGCATGCCCTCGGCTTGTCCTCCTCAGCAGCCAAGCACAGCGTTTCACGGGCAGCAGCGCATATCCGCTCGATCAAGGACTTTCTAGGCTGATAAGGTAACAGGATGGGACTCGATTTTAGTTACATTTTATATTTCAAATGGGAAAAAATGTGGGAAGCTCTGGATGCGGTGATAAAAATCGCACAGCCATCCGAAATTCCTTCAAGGTTGATCTTTCCCGATCACGAGCTCCTCATTCCGATGGAAACCTGGATCTCAAACAATGGCATTCAACATTCGGACGATCCTGAGTTGAATTTTTCATCCGTGCTGTTCTTCGAAGCGGATGAAGCGATCCGCGAATACGTTGAAGACCACGGAGGGAATTCTGATGATTTTCGCAGTCCGCCAGACGCAACCGGTATAG
The DNA here is from genome assembly GCA_035403345.1 of Anaerolineaceae bacterium. GTDB lineage: Bacteria > Chloroflexota > Anaerolineae > Anaerolineales > Anaerolineaceae > UBA6107. The sequence continues at coordinate 1,321 of DAONEZ010000057.1, read as the reverse complement.
CCAAAATTCCGATCGGTTATGTATATTTATCCATTTACAACAAAGGGTCTGAATGGTACGGGGAAGATGGTGCCCGGGACGTGGCAGCGTTTGATTTTGGCACCCCCGGAACGACTATGAGCATCCTCTTCCAGGAATCCCCCTCCATCCGTAACACATTTTTACAGTTAGCCCGGAAAATACCTGCCGAATGTGCTGTGTTCAATAGTGAATTCAACGGCGAGGTAATCTGGTGGAAAGGGAAAGAGGTCTCCATTGAAATTGGCGACCCCTTTATGCAACCGCATGAGATCGAAACGATTCTGTCCAAACCAACACCACCGGCAAGCCATGATCGGAATGATTGATGGAAGATGCATATCGTGAACTCAGGTTGGAGATCATTCGCTTGCGCCGGTTGCTGGCGGATATGGAGAACAGGCGTAACGCTAGCAGCGGAGTGGTTCCGGCAGACATCTGGCAGCAACTGGTCGATACGTCCCACGCGCTCGAACAGGCAGAGGGCAGGTTGAGGGAGGTCTGCACCCGGGTGACCGCGGAGGTCAACCTGGTCCAGCGGGACATCATTTCAATCCTTGACAGCCATAACCGCCTGCGGGAACAGATGCGCGAGGTGGAGGAACTCTTCCTGGTAAATATAGTGCGTCCAGGAAGCCACCTTAAGAATGCCATTGCCCAAAGAGAGTACCTGGAAATGGAATATCAACGCCTGTTGAGCAGGATTCATAATGAAGCCTATCTCGATCGCGGTGACCTTGAACAGGACATTCAGCAAGCTCTGATGAATTCCGATCAGTACCCGGTGGAGGAAAGCCCCGAAGAGGAAGACAACTTTTTTGAAGATGAGGTCGAGCCTGCCAGGGACATGACCAGGTTGAGCGCGGATGAGGTGCTGGAAGCCTTTCGGATTCGTGAGCTGCGCAAGGAATTCAGGCGCGTCGTCCTGCCACAGGTTCACCCGGATACTTCTACGACCCCGGAAGAGGTTTTCAAAACCGTATTCGAGGTATACAAGCAGAACGATACCATCCTGATGGAAGCGTACATCCTTCAATACCGCGGAGAACTGGTCACCCCATCCGGAGAGGACCCCCTGGAGAGTCTCGATCTGTTGATGGAAACCCGGCAGAGGTACGTGGACTGCCGCAGCAAATTGACAGCCCGGGTGGAGAGCCTGAAACGCGAAATGTCTCGGCAGGAACTGGAACAGCCTGAAGTGGTGCGGAGTGAATTGGCAGCCAGGCGCGAGGAGCTGCTTGCGCGCATCCGTGAAGAAGCTGAAAAGATACTCGTATTACGCCAGAAAATTGAGCATCTTCTT
>DAONEZ010000056.1:0-8694 GCA_035403345.1 Anaerolineaceae bacterium | reverse complement strand
AGCATCACAGTCCTGCTGGGCCGCAACGGGGCCGGCAAGACCACCACGCTGAAGACGATCATCGGGCTGACACCCCCGCGCGAGGGAAAGGTGATCTTCGACGGGGAAGAGGTGCAGGGGAAACGCGCTTTCGACATCGCCAACCTCGGTATAGGCTATGTTCCCGAGCATCGGGCGGTGTTCCGCAACCTGTCGGTGATGGAGAATCTGAAGATCGCTGAAAAGAAGCGCGGAGACCTGGAACGTAAGGCTGACTTCATTTTCGGGTTATTCCCTGATCTGAAACGCCTCTACAGGCTTCCAGGTAACCATCTCTCCGGTGGTCAACAGCAAATGCTGGCGGTAGCCCGCGCGCTGGTGGCGGACAACAAGCTGCTTTTGATCGATGAGCCGAGCGAAGGACTGGCTCCCATCCTGATCGAACAAATGATGGCGGCAATCAAAGAATTGAGTAAAACGACCACGATCCTGCTTGTGGAACAGAATTTCATCATGGCCAGCCAGTTGGGAGAAAATTATTACATCATCGACGACGGTAAGACCGTGGAGAACGGAAAAATGGAAGACCTGGTCAAGAACGAAGCTTTGATCAAGCAATACCTGGGGGTCAGCTTGGGCAGAGATGGAGGTGACAACTAATGCGCACACGCTCATTGAAACAGGTACTACCCGGCCTGATCATTCTTGCCGTTATCGCCGTCCTGGGCATCCTGGCTTACCGCTTCATGGGCCAGGAGAGCTTTATCCGCACTGCGCTGTCGGGTTTAACCCTTGGCGCGCTTTATTTCATGGTTGCCGCCGGCCTGACGATCATCTTTGGATTGATGGATGTGTTGAACTTCGCACACGGAGCCATGTTCATGACCGGTGCGTACATGGGGTGGCAGTTCTATACCAATCCGACCTTCCTGTTCGGTATCCTGCCGTTGCTCCTGGCATTCCTGACCGGACTCTCCACCACCAGCTTGTGGATCCCGATCGTCAGCAAATGGAAACTTTCTGAAGCCTGGGCGAAAAGGCTCGGAGGACTGCTGGTGATCGCCGGCCTGACTTTGATCGTGACAGGATTCCTCAAATTTGACCTGCTCGGCCTGGCTAAAACGGCCATGGTGGCTGCCATGAATGCAGGCAACCCCCTGGCGGAAGCCACCCCACAGGAACCCCTGGGGATTTTCTGGAGGCGACCGCTGCTCTTATTACTTGGCGGCATATTGATCGCCATTGCAAACGCGCATCCGGGTGACAAAACCCAGGTAGTTACCTTCACAAATAAATCCGCCTCCTGGCTGAGGTTGGGTGGATTGGTAGTGCTGACCGTGTTATCGGTGTTGTTCAGGGAAAGCGCTTCCATCGCGGTTCTAAAACTCAATGGCAACCTGCGCTTTTTCATGGCCCTTTTAGTTGGAGCTGGAATTGGCGCAGGATTGGGCGCTATGATCGAGGTCAGCCTGATCCGCCCGCTCTATGCCCGGCCGTTTTACATCGTACTCATCACCCTGGGTCTGGGCTATATCCTGCGTGAAACCATTCAGTTGTTGTGGGATCCGGTGGCATATTCCATGGAAGTACCTCCTATATTCTCGCAGCCCGGCAAAGCCGCCAATCTGTTGGCTTGGTTCAGCGGGAACAACCTGACCATTAATATCCTCGGGGTAACCTTCCCCAGTTACCGTCTCTTTATTATCGTGCTGGGCAGCTTGATGCTGCTTGGGCTATTCATCCTGATGCGCTACAGCCGCCTGGGCATGATCATCCGTGCCGGCGTACAGGACAGGAACATGGTGGAAGCCCTGGGAATCAACGTGAAGGCGGTCTTCTCCACCGTGTTCGCAATCGGGGTTGGATTGGCTGCCCTTGGAGGCATCGGCGCAGCCCCCTTTATCCCGGTGACCCCCAACATGGGGGATGCCTACCAGATGCAGGGCTTTATCACCGTTGTCATTGGTGGGATGGGGAGTTATGGAGGAGCCGGGATTGGCGCGTTATTGCTCGGCATGGCGCGCGCTTTTGGTGATTTCCTCGCCTTGAAGTTCAATATGTCGCCAGCCATCGCAGAGGCCTCCACCGTGATCGTGATGATCATTGTCCTGCTTGTCCGTCCATCCGGTCTGTTCGGGAAGAAGGAGTAGCCATGGAAAACAACAAAATGACTCCTCAAAAGACTGAGAAAGCGGGCGGGGTATTCCGCACTGGTCTCAAGCGTGACCTGGTTCTGGTGGTGCTACTCTTAGTGTTTATCCTGTTCCCCTTTGCTTTTGCATGGATCACTGGCGGCTCCCCGGTAGAAGGACCGGCGAAATACTGGCAGGGGCAATTGATCACCTTCTTCATCCTGGCAGTGTTTGCCATGAGTTATGACCTGGTGCTGGGCTATTCCGGCATCCTCTCGTTTGGTCATGCGGCGTTCTTCGGCGGCGGAGCTTATGCCATTTCGATCTATTACAAACATGTCGTCCCGGTCTGGCTCGAGTCCGGCAAGTTCAACCTGCAAGTGGGAAACCTGGACCTGACCCAGGCTGCGCTTTTCATCATCGGGATTCTGATCGTGTGCGTGGTGGTTATCCTGATTGGATTGCTCTTTACGGTTGTTTCTGTGCGGGTTAAGGGCGTCTACTTCGCCATGATCACCCTGGCAATGGCTAACGCACTGTATATGCTGGTGAAGGCCACGGATTTCGTCAAATGGACGGGAGCCGACGAAGGGTTGCATGGCGTGCCGTTCCCTGCATGGATCAATCCTAACTCCCACCGCTTGATGTTTTACTTCATCACGCTGTTTTTCCTGGCAGCCATGTTCCTGGTGATGCGCAGGATGGTGAACTCACCCACTGGAAGGGTACTGGTGGCGATTCGGGATAACGAAAGCCGCGTTAGCATGATCGGATACAACCCGGCGGTCTATCGCTCCGTCGCCTTTCTCTTCTCCGGGCTGGTTGCGGGCCTGGCTGGAGCTTTCAATGCCATTTGGAACCTGGGTGCTACACCCAGCATGGCTTCTGCCCTGACGACCATTAACGCCCTGATCATCACTATCCTGGGCGGGATGGGTACCCTTATCGGACCGATCCTGGGGTCTGCCATTTGGCAGTTCATCAGCCAGTTCTTCTTCGAGTGGTTCGGCGCGCGCTGGCCGCTGGTGTTTGGCATTCTGTTCACATTGATCGTGATGTTCCTGCCTTACGGCATCGTGGGCACTTACCGTGCTCGCAAGTTGGGCTGGAGCAAGGCCTGGAAGGAAGGTTGGAAGATGATGTTTGCCCTGTTCAAGGGAAAGAAGTCGTAATTACTTTCAAGGTTATTTGCAGACCAACCGCAGGCGCAGATCATCTGCCTTGCGGTTGTTGTTGCCTGGTAAGCGTTTTATACAGTTGCGTGGTTTCAGGCGTGGGATCAACATCCAGGTCATCTCTGAGCATGGCAACGCAGCGCTGGTATATGGAATGGATAGCTGAGCGATTGCCGCGGGCAGCCTGGCAGCGCATCAGCAACTGAAAAGCTGGTTCATTGTACGGATCGGCTGACAGGATTTCGTTGCAGGTACGGATGCAGTCGTCCCAATTTTGAGCTGTAAAGAATAACCTTGCCAGTTTTAGTGCGCTTGCGAGGTAGGTCTGGTGCAGGCTCTCTCTGGCGGGCGTGATCCAGCTATCCAGGAAGCTGTCGCTCAAGTAATCTCCCTGGTAGATCGAGAGGGCAGCCTGCAGGTCATTTACATCATCGGAAGCAGCCAGCTTTAAGAAATCATCCTTATCAAGAACGATACTCGCAGCCGGATTGATGGCATACAGGTTGTCACGCCGGACTACAAAGAAGGGAGATGCTCCCGGCTCGCGCATGGGTTCGAGGGCACGATTGAGGGCATTCAACGCCACTTTTAACGTTTGGGAGGCAGCCTCGGGATCCAGGTCTGGCCAGATGCGGTCTGTCAGTTGTTCACGGCTGAGCCACCTGCCTTTTTGGTCAACGAGTAACTGAAAGAGTTGGCGTGCTTTTTCCCGCTGCCACTCGTGTGGACTGGTGAGTGTCTTCCCGCGCCAGACCTCAAATCGTCCCAATGTGCGTATAGTCAATCCATAACCAGGGTGATAACTGGCCTCGCCCCAACTTGCCAGCTTACTTTGTCCCAATAAACCGGAAAGCCATTCCCGGTCAACTCCGGACCGATAAGCTTCAAGGAGCAAGGGAGCAAGAGATTCGGGATCCTGCATGCCAAGGAATGACGGGGTGGTGAGCAGGAAACCGCACTCGTTGCTGATCAAATCAGGCAGAAATTGATCGAAATGAACTATCGCTTCCTTACGTTTCCCGGTCTGCCAATCATTAAAGGCCAGGGCAAGTTTTGCAGCACAACGCCCCAGTGAATCACCGACGTCTTCCGCGCGTAAGAAGGCTTTGGTCAACCAATCTTCAGCTTGATTGGTTTCTCCATATAGGGAATAAGAAGTACCCATAGAGGTGAGGATTAGTGAGACAAACCATTGATCTCCTGAGGAATCGGCGATCTCAATTGCCTGGTCGGCATATTTGCGCGCTTCGGCCAGTTGACCCTGGTAGCCAAAGAAGCGGCACAGCCCCCACAATGGCTCAACCTGGACCCTGACCACGTTGAAGGGTTTCACCAGGTCTATGGAGCGCAGATAATAATCGCGTGCCTGTTCCAACCTTGTAATTTGCCATGGCTGTTGCGGGTGAAGCTGGGCGGCGTGCCCCATGCGCATCAAGCCAACGGCTTCCACAAAAGGTGAATCCAGTTGCCTGCCAATTTCGATACCCAGTCGGGCGAATTTCTCACCCTTCGCGATGTTTCCGAGCATCAGGTGGATGAGAGATAGCAACAGCGGCATTTCCCGGTGGAAGCGCTGTGGACGCTGGGGAAGTGTTGAGCCAGCCAGGTCAGGCTGGTACGATTCGAGTAATTCAACGGCCTTGGCCAGCCTGCCGGTCCTCAATAAAGAACGAGCTTCCAGGTAGATGTCATCCGGGTCTGATTCCTTGCGCAGCATACTGGCTTCGTTGTGTAACGCGCGGGCATCCTCCGGTTTCCCCAGGTTCAGACTATTCTCTGCCAATTGGTCCAGCAGAGCGGCTACCTCAGCGGGGTGTTCCTGGGGTTCAAGCAGCGCCAGAGCATTTTCCAGTAAGCTGGAAGCTTTCAAAGGGCGGATGGTGTCCAGGTAAACCTGGGCTTTTCGCCGGATGGCAACGCTCCTGCCAAAATTATCCTTCAGATTCGCATAGACTTTTTCTGCGTGATTATAAGAAGAGATGGCTTCCTCAAAATGGGAACGGAGCCGCCGTACATCACCCTGTAGAATGCAGATGCCCGGATGCTGATCGAGGTCGGCTTTGTCCAGCTCTTCGATCCACTTGGATAAGGTGCGCAGGCGCCCGATGCCCAACAATTGAGGTCCCGACCGTTCGATCCACTCTGCGGCTGCAACCTTGTTCCCGCCCGCCAGCAGGTGATAGATGGCTTCCTCGTAGTCTTTCACCTGGATGTAATGCCGGGCTGCCTTGTCGTGCAATTGCTGCGTCTTTTGCAGGTCATTTTTACCCTGGTCGAGCAGAAACTCCTGAAAAAGACGCTGGTAACGGTAACTGGTTTCGTTCACCAAAAGGGTGAACAGCCCGCGCTCCACCAGGGAATGCAGGATTTCAGTGCTATTTGTGATGTCCAGAATGGCATTACAGGCATTCGTGTCCAGTTGGCGCAGAACGGCAGTAGAAATGAGAAAGGTCTGATCACTCTCCGGCTGCCTCTGCAGTACCTCCTGTGCCAGGAAGTTGAATACCTCAGGTAGTTCGGAAGGAAGCTTTGCCACGATCCGGTCAAGCTGCCTGGAACGGCTGGTCTGCAGTCGCTGCCAGATCATCTGCAGGGCGATGATCCAACCTTCTGTATAGGAATGGATGTTTTCGGCTTGTTCAGTGGTAATCGGATAATGGTAATGTTCAGAGAACAGGTCGGTAATCTCGCTGAGCGTAAACGAAAGATCCTGCTGATCAATCACCTGCAGGTTGCCCTTGACCCGCCAACGGATGAATCCGGGTGAATCAGGGATCTTGCGGCACGCGAGTGCAATGTAGAGCCTGGGTGGGCGGTTTTCCACGAGCTGCTCAAACCAGCGGCTGATGTCAGTGACGTCGCTGACCAGGTGGTAATCATCGAGGATGAGGATCGACTCCTGCTCAAGGTCGAGGGTCAGCTCATTGATCAGCGCAGTCACCACGGCCGGAGCCGCAAGGCTGCCGCCGATTTCGAGCCGCTCCAGCAGTTTTGCGCCATCGGGGAGGCAGGTAGAGACGAGGTGCGCCAGGAAGAGCATGGGGTCGCGATCCGGCTCGGTGACCTGGTACCAGAAAACTTTTTTGTATAAATGACTCAGCTGAAGCAGCTCGGTGGTCTTTCCAAAGCCAGTTCCAGCATGAATGAGTGTGAGTGGAGTGCGGTACGTGGAGGCAAGGCGCTCGATCATCCGCTGGCGTTTAAAAACTCCGCGGTGAGGCTGCGGCGGCAACAACTTGCTACGGATGACCATATCAGAGAGCGGCACGGGTTAATTTTACATGAAAACAATCATCAGAATCTGGTGCGAATTGGTGATAAACCCTAACATTCATCGTTAGAGATGAACCTGAATCTTACGGATAAGGCAGAATCAGGCGTGCGACTGGAAAAGTGAACTCTGGGTATAATTAGCATGTAAATAATCGTAGAAATTAATCCTACTTAATTGGCCTAAACATGAAAACCTTCGATGTGATTATTGTGGGCGGAGGAGTGGTGGGTTGCATGACTGCCCGCGCGCTCTCCAAGTATTCCCTAAGGGTTCTGTTGATCGAAAAAGAGGAAGATATCGGCATGGGGGCCAGCTCTGCCAATTCTGCTATCATTCATGCCGGGCATGACCCGGTGCCGAGGACCCTCAAGGCAGAAATGAACCGCCTGGCAAATCCCATGTGGGATTCAATTTCAGAGGAATTGGGCATCCCCTTCAAACGCACCGGGGCTTACGTGGTGGCAATCGGTCAGGATGAACTGGGCTGCCTGGACCCGTTGGAGGAACGCGGCAGGGTGAACGGGATCAGGGTGGAATGCATCAGCGCCGATGATATGCTCAAACGCGAGCCGTTGATCAACCCCGGGGTGAGCGGAGCGCTGTTTACCCCAACTGCCGGGATGGTCGATCCTTTTGCTGCCTGCCTGGCGCCACTGGAAAATGCTGTACTGAACGGTGTGGAAGTGATGACAGACACCGCCTTCACCGGGTTCATTGTGGAAGGCGGAAAGATGACCGGCATCCGCACCAGCCGCGGAGATTTTGGCTGCCGTTGGTTGGTCAATGCCGCAGGTGCTTTTTCTGATGACATCATGCACCTGGCTGGCGACGCGCCCGAATTTGAGATCCGTACACGCAAGGGAGAGTATTACATCCTGGATAAGTCGGAAATCCAGCTAAATAATATCCTGTTCCCGGTTCCTACATCAACCAGCAAAGGCATCCTGGTGCTGGGAAGCACGCACGGCAACGTCCTGGTTGGCCCCAATTCAAGCAATGAATCTGACAAGGAAAACAGCGCGGTTACCCGGGATGGATTGGAAGAAATCTGGGGTTCCGCGGCCAAACTGGTGCCGTCCATCACTCCGCGCAGCATCATTGCAGTCTTTGCAGGGTTGCGGGCAACCGGGAATGCCCCTTGCAGAAACAAACAGGTGGACTACGGACACGATTTTGTGATCGAGCCCTCCAGCCATTTGCAGGGAGTGATCCACCTGGCAGGCATCGAATCGCCGGGGTTGAGCGCAGCTCCTGCGATTGCGCAACGCGTGGTGGAGCTGATGAAAGATGCCGGTGAAATATTAACTGATAAGGAAAACTGGAATCCCATCCGTGTACCCAGGCCGCGTTTTAATCATCTGTCACGCCCTGAGCAGGTAGCCCTGGTGGCCAAAGATGACCGTTATGGGCGCATCATTTGCCGCTGCGAAATGATCACGGAAGGTGAGATCGTGGCCGAGATCCATTCAGCGGTGCCCGCTCGCACCTATGATGCCATCAAGCGCCGTACCTGGCTGGGAACGGGACGGTGCCTGGGATCATTTGACATGCCGAGGGTAGTGTCGATTCTTTCACGCGAGTTAGGAATCCCGGCGACTGAAGTGACAAAAAAGGGCAGGGGTTCAGAATTTCTCTTCCGCTCCACCAAAGAAGTGGAGGCGAAATGACCATCCGGAAAAACTATGATGTAGTGGTGGTCGGCAGCGGTCCTGGAGGACTGGCAGCCGCGATAGCCGCAAAAAAGAATGGCGCACAGGATGTCCTGGTGATCGAACGTGACGTGGAACCAGGCGGCATCCTGCTGCAATGCATTCACAATGGATTTGGCGTGGAGATCTTCAAGCAGGATTTGCCCGGACCATCCTACGCCCAGCGCTTTATCAACGAAGCGCTTGAGGTTGGAGTGGAGTTCCTGCTGGACAGCATGGTATTGGAGATCACCCGTGACCACCGGGTAACCATTGCCAGCAAGCGGTATGGGATCGTGACCATCCAGGCGAAAGCAGTGGTACTGGCGATGGGCTGCCGTGAACGCACGCGCGCCCAGGTAAGGCTGCCCGGCACGCGACCCGCAGGGGTGTTTACCGCAGGAACTGCCCAGCGCTGGGTGAACGTGGAAGGGTACATGCCTGGT
>DAONEZ010000055.1:0-8816 GCA_035403345.1 Anaerolineaceae bacterium | reverse complement strand
GGACGTGTTCGTCATTAACAAAGTGGACACCGCTGACCCTGCCAAGGTGATCGAAGTTCGCAATACCCTGCACGAGTTGAACCCCAAAGCAGTGGTTATCGAAGGGGCTTCACCCTTGTTCGTGGATGACCCCGAGGCCATCCGCGGCAAGCGCGTGCTGGTCATCGAAGACGGCCCCACGCTCACCCATGGTGAGATGGCTTATGGTGCCGGTTGGGTGGCTGCCAAACGCTTCGGCGCCGGCGAGATCGTTGATCCGCGTCCATTCGCAGTGGGCAGCATCCACGCGACCTATGTCAAGTATCCCAACACAGGCGCAATCCTGCCTGCCATGGGGTACGGCGATGACATGGTCAAAGACCTGGAAAAAACCATCAACAAGGCGGATGTGGACCTGGTTATTTCAGCCACACCCATCGACCTGAACCGTATCATCAAGGTTAACAAACCCATGCAGCGCGTACGCTACGAATTGCAGGAGATCGGGGTGCCCACCCTGGAAGATCTTCTGAAACAGAAGTTCGCGCGCAAGTAAGAATCAGTTGAATGGACCAGGGATCGAAACCGGTTCCTGGTCCATTTTGAAAGAAGCAGCGATGTTCATAGACGAAGCCAAAATTTACGTACGCTCAGGCCGCGGAGGCGCGGGGATGGTGCATTTTCACCGCGAGAAATACGTTCCGCGCGGCGGTCCGGATGGGGGAGATGGAGGACGTGGTGGCGATATCGTTTTCCAGGTCCAGGAAACGTTGAACACGCTGCAAAGCTTCAGATACCAGCACAAGTTCATCGCAGATGATGGCGAGAAGGGCGGCCCAAGCAACATGACTGGCAAGAGCGCCAGGGACCTGGTCATCCTGGTTCCCCCCGGTACCATCCTGTATGATGCCGTCACGGGCGAATTGCTGGGGGACCTGGTGGAAAAGGGACAGCGGCTGGTGGTGTGCAAGGGCGGACGAGGCGGGTTGGGCAACCAGCATTTCGCCAATTCGCGCAACCAGGCTCCGCGCACAGCCGAAAAAGGGGAGCCGCCGGAAGAACGCGAGTTACGCCTGGAACTGAAGCTGCTGGCAGATGTGGGCATCGTGGGCGTGCCGAACGCGGGGAAATCGAGTTTCCTGGCGGCAGTGACCAATGCCAAACCGAAAATCGCCAATTATCCGTTCACAACCATTGAACCCAACCTGGGGGTTGCCAACCTGAATGAAGAGACGAGCCTGGTGCTGGCGGACATCCCTGGATTGATCGAAGGGGCGCATATGGGGGTCGGGTTGGGCGATGCCTTCCTCAAGCATATCCAACGCACGCGAGTGCTGATCCATGTGCTGGATGGGCTATCAGCTGACCCACTGGCGGATTTCAGCCAGATCAACAGCGAACTGGCATTGTTCGATGAGGAACTGGCCAGGAAACCGCAAGTGGTGGTGGTCAACAAAATGGACCTTCCCGACGTGCAAGCCCTCTGGCCTGATCTCAAAAAGGCTCTTAAAAAGCGCGGATACGAAGCCATGTCGATGTCAGCAGTGACACATGAGAACCTCGACAAGGTGTTATGGAAAGCCCATGAGCTGCTTGAACTCGCGCCTGAACCGGAGATCGTACACACGCTGCCGGTTTACAAACCTGAAGAAGATCCACGCGATTTCACGATCACGCGCGTGGAAGACGGCTGGCGGGTGACCGGGAAGTCCATTGAACGGGCGGCGGACATGACCTATTGGGAACATGACGGCTCGGTACGACGCTTCCAGCGTTTGATGGTCACATTGGGAGTGGATGAAGCGCTGCGCAAGGACGGCATCGGTGAGGGCGACACGGTGTATATAGGCGAGTACGAACTGGAGTGGCAGGACTGACGGGGATAAGATGCGTATAGGTATTTTCGGTGGCACGTTTGACCCTCCGCATGTTGGTCATCTCATCCTGGCTGAAGAATGCCGCACGCAGCTTGCACTTGATATGCTGCTGTGGGTGGTGACAGATAATCCGCCGCACAAACGTTACACAGGAATCAGTCCGATTGAGGGGCGGGTGAAACTGGTCAAAAAAGCCATTGCAGGCAACCCTGCTTTCAAGCTTTCACGCGTTGATATTGACCGTCCCGGCCCGCATTACGCTATAGATACTGTTACTATGATCAAGCAGGAATTTCCCGGGGCGGAAGTATATTACCTGATGGGCGGAGATTCGCTGCATGACCTGCCAACCTGGAACCGGCCGCTGGAGTTCATCCAGGTTTGTGATGGCATCGGCGTCATGCGCAGGCATGCTGACCAGGTTGACCTGGAATCACTGGAAGCGGTGCTTCCAGGCATCAAGCAGAAGGTGTGCATCATCGAAGCACCCATCCTGGAAATTTCCTCACGGGAGATCCGGGAGAGGGTGGCCGAAAACCTGGGCTATCGTTATTACCTCAGGGATGCGGTTTATCGGGCGATTGAGGAAATGGGGTTATACCGGTAGGTTAGCCACACCAGTTATTTTCCGAACAATCTTACAATTGATACGTATGATATTTGTTCTTGCACGGGTTGCCCCAGGCCACCTGCATGCTGCGTTCGGTCAGGTTCATTACCAGACTGACAACGGTTTTCTCTCGGTCACGCGGATCAAGGTCAAAAATGGAATGGTTGCAGATCGAGTCTGGGAAGTTCACATGGTCGCACAGGATTTCCTGAATCGTTTCCACCGAATGGGACCGCCGTTGTTTGAGCAAGTGCAGCGCACGGAAATACCTGACGCGCGTATGCACCAGTTCGTCACTGTTATCTTCGATGGGGATCATCTTTGGCGAAAGGTAGTGGTTAGTGTGCACCAGGCAGCCTTCCAATCCGTAGAGCACGTCAAACGCGTGCGCTGAAACCTCAACGTTGTAGAGTTCGCCGCTCTCATGCGCCAGAAGGTGATTGTAGCCAGCGGCGCGCAGCGGCACCAGCGTGCTACGGATGGCCTGCCCGATGGTCCTGGCAGCCAGGACAGCGCGGGAGACAACCACGCGGGGAATGCCAATGCGCGTGTCAGATGGGTAAACCGTGTCACAACATTGGGCTATGCCGGCTTCGTTCAAACCCACGTTGGGCAGCAGCCCGCCATAGCTCATAGCCAGGATGGCGGGTTCATCCTCCGGTTTCATTCGGATAATGTACACATCCGGTTCGTCTTCTGGCAGCCAATCCTCGTTGTGCGCCACCAGCACCTGGCGTGTTGATGTTGAATCCCCGTTGACCGCCAGGCTGGTGCACTTGGTCAGGTGCAGCGCGTCCATGGTGACCGCTTCGAGGGCGTTTACCACCATCAATTCAGTGAGATTGACATTTGCCCCCTCAGCCATGCCAGCCAGTTCATCCACGTACTGGGGGTAGCGTTCCTGTGCAAAGGGCATGTATTTACGCGCCTGGTTCTTTGCGCCTTCCCAGTTGAGCTGAAGCGTGTCGAATAACCCATCGATCAGGATGCGGGCATTTTCGATGCTATGCTGGATCGGAGCGCGCATGCCCTCACCCAACTGCCGGCCCATGGAAACGTGAGAACCTTTTACTTCTATGAGTTGTAAGGGTTCGTGGTGAATTACAGCGCTGTTATCTGTCATATTGGTATTATAAACCAGGCTGGGGGGGGATGAAAAAGCCCCGGCAGTTACACCGGGGCTTGTGAGAAATGGAGTCCTTATTTTACTGAAATATCCAGGCTGCCCAAACCCATGTCCACGTTCACGGTGATCAGGGGGTGATGCTCTCCATATGTGTAGGTGTTGTTATTCACCATCCAGGTGCCGTTAACATTGATATCGCTCAATGCACCGTTATTGATCACCTTCACATAAGATTCCACCGGGAAGATCAGTTTGACCTGGCTCACGCCGGCTTTGATATTCACGGTCATGTCATGTCCGTAGAAGCCTGTGAAATCCAAAGTATAGCTGCCCACTCCGGCTTCGAAATTGATCACCTGGGCATTGGAATTGGACAACCCGGTGAGCTCAACCTGGGAGGCACCCGTCTTGTAAGTCAATGAGTCCATGATGAGCGGGTTTGCGGTGTCGAACCGAACCTTGGCTGAACTTGCGCCGTCAGTAATGGATAGTTTCGAGATGGAGAGACCGCTCAGGTCCAGGTCACTTTCTGAAGCCCCGGTGACAATACCCAATTCTATCGGAACTGGTCCCAGGCGCAAATTCCATTCATTTTTGATTGTATTGCTGGGGATGCCAACGTTGGTCGTATTGTCCTGCTTCAGGGTCAATTGCCCGTCCTGGCGGGTGATGGTTGGTTTCCAGTTTTCAACATTGTATACGACGGTACCTTCCATCAACTTTTGGCTGCCTCCAGCCAGGGTCAACTTGCCCGCACCCATGCTGATGTTGACCTGGTAAGTATCGACATCAGCGCTGAGCGGTTCATCAACGGTCAGCGTTTGTGTGTCAGACACTGTAACTGTAGGCACATTTACAGTGAAAGAACAGGCCAGCAACGTAGCCAGCATCAGTATCAAGATAGTGATTATTATAGCTTTCATTTTCTACTCCTTTTGATCATCTGGTGCAATTCCATCCGGTAAAACCGGGTTAACGATTACAGGAGGCACCGCTTGCGAGGGGGGGCGAGTGGCGGGTTTTCTGTTGCGCATGAGGTAGAGCGTCATGCCAATTGCGCCCAAGCCGACAAACGCAGCCAGTGCACCGGCCAGCCACCCGATACAAGGGATCAGTCCAAGCAGCCCGACGGCCAGGGTGAGCAGCAAGGTACCAATACCAGTCAAAATCGAAGGCGACCAGTTCGTATGAAAGAGCAGTGCAACGCGCCGTCCTACTTCATACCCCAAAACGAACCAGCCAAATAGTACCAGCAGGGCCAGCGCAATGGCAGCCAGCACTGTGAGTGGAATGAGGATAATTGTAATGCTGAGAAGGCCGAGGACGATTGGAGCTACAAGCAGCACAAGCAGACCAACCACCCCGCTGGCTACGGGTTCCTGCAAGATCGTGGCTTGAACCCGTTTGATCGGCAAAGGCAGCAGGAGCCCAACCAGGAAACCGAGCAGCCCCAGTCCGAGAGCCTGGTAGGAGGCTCTGAGCAGTTTTCCCAATGGATCAGAGAAAAGGCCGCCAGTGGATGGCGCTACCGGGGGAGTTGGGTTGACGTCGATAATGCGTGGGATTTGTTCCGTGACCTCCCCGTCAATTCTTGCCAGATCGGAGCGATGGAGATCTGCGCCGATCATAACCACATCCCCATTAACCACTGCAGAGTCTTCCAGGATTACGACCCCGCCAATAGCCACGATCTCTCCGTTCACTGTGCTGCGTAGGTTGAGTGTGCCTCCGATGAGAACCACATCACCTGTGATCAAAGACCCTTTTTCTGCTGTGGCGGTCCCGCCGATCACCAGAAGGTTTCCATTCAACACATCATTCTCATCAAGCCGGAAGGTGCTGGCAATAACGACCTTATCTCCCTCGTAAGTTCTTCCGGAAGACGGGGTCTGGGCATGGGCGGCTGCAGGGAGGAGCAACAGCACCAGCATAAAGAACAAAGCCAGGATGCGCCAGGTTTTTCTCATGCTACCTGCTCCCTGCGAGTGAGCAACTTATAGATCGAAACCCCCCAGGCGATGCTGGCGAACACAAACCAGCTGCCCAGCACCACGCTGATCCCGATCAGGGTTCCAGAGGGTACCCGCGCGATCGATCGTGTAATGAGTGCCCATAATTCTGCCAGGTTACTGAGCAGGTTAACCACCGCGGTCAGCAGAGCTACGCTAATGGAAATTAGCGAAATACCTGGGACGGCGACAGCGATGAGGACGAATACTAAAATAGTACAGGCAATCCCCAGGATCAACCCCAGGTTGCGTTTGCGTCTCCTTTCGAGTTCATATTTCCGGATTTCGAGGTTGGCTTTCCAGTTGCGCATAAAATACGCTGGAGCGGCTGCCTGCGGGGCAGATTTGAGCGATCGGTTCACCTTGCCCCAGGACTCTGCTAATCGGGAGCATGACGGGCATTCCTTTAGATGCGTTTCCAATTCAAACTTTTCACTATCAGTAACAGGATGTTCATCGAGAATCCATGTTTCATAAAGCTGGTGATTCATGACGTAATCCTCCTTTCACTTGCTCTTCCTTATGAGTTGTGATGGCATCGGCCAACTGACGCCGGGCACGATGCAGCCTGCTTTTAACGGCACTTACTGTGAGCGAAAGCATTTCGCTGATCTCTTCTTCCGAGCATCCGTACCAGTATTTCAGGATGACGGCGGCACGGTCCGGCGGATTGAGCGACTGGATGAGGGCGTGCAGCTCACGGTTGTCATCACCGGTGATGACCGCTGACTCAGGGCTGGGTGTGCCAGTGTCCTGGATGTCAAAGTCGGGGTACTCATCCATTTCAAATATCTGAAGGCGTCGTTTACGCTGTAAGTCGATGCAATGGTGGGCGGCGATGGAGAGCAGCCAGGTGGCGAATGAGCGCTGAGGGTCGTAGAATTTCAGGTTCTGGTAAGCGCGCCAAAAGGTTTCCTGGGCGGCGTCTTCTGCAGCGGTATTTTCCCCTAACATACGGTAGCACAGGTTGTACACCGGGTTCTGGTACGTCTCGACCAGCATGGAAAAGGCGTCATCGTCTCCATGCAGTGCCTTCGTGATCAGTTCCTGGTCGAGATTATTCACAGCAGTGCCGATTCTGTAGTTTTTCTACTCCAATATACGCAATTCCCTCCCCAAGGTTGCAGTAAATGGAGGAAACAATTCCGGCACTCAGGACGAGGAGGATTCAAAAACCATCTCTTCCTTGCCCATCAACTTGTCATTGATCTTTTTCACTATGAGGTCGAGATGCTTGGGTTTATGTACGAAATCCAGGTCATCGGTACGCAGGGTGAGTACCGGGCACAGGTCAAAGTTACGGATCCAGTCATCATAATACGACTCAAGCAGCTTGAGGTATTCGGGATCGATGCTGGATTCAATATCCCGTCCGCGCTTGCGAATGCGTTCTACCAGGACCGGAACTGGTGCTTTCAAGTAAATCAAAAGCGCAGGAGCCGGCAGGTCTTTTACGACCAGATCGAACACTTTGCGATAGGTTAGGTAGTCGCGCTCGTTGATGTTTCCCATGGAATGCAGGGCGCGGGAAAAGATAAATGCATCCTCGTATATACTGCGGTCAATAATGGCGGAATTTGAATCCTCAAATAATTCCAGATGCTGTTGAGCACGGTGTCCCAGGAAGAAGACCTGCAGATGGAATGACCAGGACTTCATATCGGCGTAAAAATCCGGCAGGTAGGGATTATCCGAGACGGATTCATAGGCGGTGCGCCAACCGAGGCGTTCGCCAATGCGTTCCGTGAGCGAGGTTTTACCTGAACCAATATTTCCTGCAACAAGAATGAGTTTTTTAGGCATTTGAGATTTCTCCTAGTCAAGTATCAATCCTATTATACGGCAAGGTATTCTGCTTCAGCATGCGGGTTTGGGAGAAAATCTATCTCAAGAAGTAGATAAAATCTGTCAATTTCATACGGATTCATTAACATATTTGCGTAGAATCCATGATATAATCCTCCCCGCGGTGGAGACATCGTGTTGTTAATCGAGTCAGGTTTTGAAATACCCTGCCGGTTTGGAGGGTATTTTTTTGTGGAAATAGGAGTAGTTGGAATGGTTTGTGTTTTTGATGATCTGGGCTTACAGCCTGAGTATTTGGAAGCCGTTGAGCGCCTGGGGTATACCCAGCCGACGCCCATCCAGGTGGAAACGATCCCTGCCTTACTACAGGGCAGAGACGTGGTAGCGCAATCCCAAACGGGAACGGGAAAGACAGCAGCGTTCATGCTGCCAATTCTGCAGCGCCTTGAACCAGGCATGGGTTCTGTCCAGGCACTGGTGCTGGCACCCACGCGCGAATTAGCCAAGCAGGTAGCGGATGCGACCGAAGGATTTGCGCGCGAGACGCGTGTGAGAGTTCTTGCCGTTTACGGCGGTCAATCCTACGAAGTGCAATTCAAAGCATTGAAGCGCGGAGTGGATATCGTGGTCGGCACCCCCGGCCGCCTTTTGGACCTGATCCACCAGGGAAAGCTGGACCTGAGTCACGTGAGAACCCTGGTCCTGGATGAAGCTGACGAAATGCTCGAAATGGGTTTCATTGAAGACGTTGAACTTATCCTCAATGAAATGCCGGACGAAAAGCAGATCGCTTTGTTCTCGGCAACCTTGCCGGAACCGATCCGAAAACTGGCTTCGAAATACCTGGATCATCCCGAAAAGATCAGCGTCAGCCCGAATCAATTGACTGTGGCGGAGACCGAGCAGATGTTCTGCAGGGTCCGCGAGGAAACCAAGCTGGCTGCCCTGGCAGCCTTGCTGGAGACCGAAGAGGTTTCCAGCGCACTCATTTTTGCACGCACCAAGGCGCGCGCTCAGGACCTGGCGGATGAATTACTGCGCCGGGGTTTTTCAGCTGATTCATTGCACGGAGACCTCAATCAATCCCGCCGTGAACTGGTATTGAACCGCTTCCGCAAGGGAACGGTGACCTTGCTGGTTGCCACGGATGTGGCTGCGCGTGGGTTGGATATCTCGGATGTTTCGCACGTATTCAATTACGATATGCCCGCAGATGCGGAGGATTATGTTCACCGCATTGGCCGCACTGGACGAGCAGGAAAGAAGGGCGTTGCCATCACCCTGCTTGAGGACGCCCTCGGTGAACATCTGGAAACGCGTGCGCGACGCCTTGCCGGCCTGGTGGTCGGGACGCGGCACGCCGACGACAGCCCCCGCTGAAACGCCGTCCGCACCGGCTGCGGCCGACG
>DAONEZ010000054.1:0-8828 GCA_035403345.1 Anaerolineaceae bacterium | reverse complement strand
GGCAAGAGCTGCTGGGGCTGTTACCCTGGTGGACGCAGCGCAGTCTGTCCCTCACCTTGGCTTAAATATAAGCGAATTAAATGCAGATTTTGTTGCTTTTTCGGCGCACAAGATGCTGGGACCAACAGGAATTGGTGCGCTCTGGGGACGGGAAGACTTGCTAATGGCCATGCCGCCATTCCTGGGCGGGGGCGATATGATCAAGCGAGTGTATCTGCGCTCTTTTGCAGCCAATGATCTGCCTCATAAGTTCGAAGCTGGGACTCCAGCTATCGCTGAAGCTATCGGATTCGGAGCTGCCGTGGATTACTTAACCCAGGTGGGCATGACTACGATCGCGGAGCACGAAAAGAGACTGGTCCGGTATGGAATGGAAGCCCTATCCCATGTTGAAGGTCTCAAAATGCTGGGACCGGAAGCAGAAAAGCGCGGAGGCGTGATAGCCTTTACCCTTGAGGGGATTCATCCGCATGATGTGGCGCAAATCCTGGACATGGATGGGATTGCTGTAAGGGCCGGGCATCACTGTGCCATGCCGCTGCACGATAAACTGGGGATTCCGGCTTCAACCCGTGTAAGTATCTATTTATACAACACAGAGCAGGAAATTGATCAACTGGTGGAATCATTGGGAAAGGTGATCAAGGTATTTGGATAATGGATGACCTTTATCGCGAAGTGATCATTGAACATTATAAGAACCCGGGGTATCGCGGAAAACTTGACCCGCATGATATCTCGTTTCAAGACGAAAATCCGTTATGCGGGGACCAATTGCGCATTGACCTGCGTGTGAATGAGCAGGGCATAATTACTGAAGCCGCCTTTAGTGGTCATGGCTGCGCCATTTCACAAGCATCCGCTGATATCCTGCTGGAATCGGTAGTTGGTAAGACTGTCGATGAGGTAAAGAAACTAACGAAAGATGACCTGCTGGACTTATTGGGCATCGAACTCGGACCAGTCAGGCTGAAATGTGCTTTACTCTCACTGAAAGTGCTGAAGGCCGGAGCCTATGGGATGGGTGAAGCCGGCGATGAAATCATCGACAAGGTCTAAGCATGAATAAAGATGAATTTCAATACATAGAGATTTGTCCGGTTTCTGACCTGGAACCCGGAGAACGGCTCGAGATCGAGCTGGAAGATTTCTCAATCGTGCTTTTCCGGATCGGGGAAAGTTATCACGCCATCGGGAACCTGTGCACACATGATAACGGTCCCATTGGTGAAGGCGAGATCGATGGTAGCGAAATTATCTGCCCGCGGCACGGAGCCAGGTTTGACATCAATTCGGGTAAGGCTACCCGCTTGCCGGCTGTCGTTGGAATTCCAGTTTATCCGGTAAGAGTGACCGGGGATACGATCCAGATCGGAATTCCTGAAAGATAAAAAAAACGACCTCGAATGAGGTCGTTATGTTATTAAGTTGCACAGCCAAACTTTCCGATAATCCTTAGAATTTCAAAACCTTCTGCATATTTTCGTTCAGCCAGGGCACCATTTCTGACCAGGGTTGCGCGGGTTAGATCGGGGTCGAAATAGTACTTGTCATCGTAGGTATGGTATTGGGACAAGGCTTTTATCTTGTTTTCCACATCTTTTTCATCGACCTCGACCAGGAAATGCGGGAAGAAGCCGTGGCTGCTGCGGATCACATCAAAGCCAAGCAGGGTCGTACCACGGAATGCTCGCAGGGCTTCTTCGGTCACGGTAAGGTGGTCCTGGTGCAAATCATTCGGTGAATGTACAAAGACGATATCAGGCTGAAAATCACGGTTCAGTTTGATCAGGTACTCCAATATTTCCTGGCGTGCATGTGGAAAACGGCGGGTCTCAAACTGCCCGACCACCACATGGTCTTGCGGTACTCCCAAAAACTTCATGCTCTCGTGATGCTCGTTTACAATGTTCTTGAGCAGAGGGTTCTTCTGATTATCTGAGAGGGTAACACACAGGATCTCGGTTTGACCGACTATGTGTGAGATTAACGCGCCGCAACCGATCTCAATATCGTCCGGGTGTGCTCCGATGAAACACACTTTCTTGCCGAAAAAGGTCATATCATTCATGGCAGCCTATTTTGTGGCGAGAATTCCACCAACGACCTTGGTCATGACGATTTTTCCATCCCGATCGATCCATTTCCTGGCGACTTCGGTTATCTGAGCCATGATCTTTTCAAAGGAGTCTTTTTCCTTGAAGAGGTCACCCCATAATTTGCGGTCTTCAGACATCGAGGCACGGGTGTAGGCCATGTAGGGTTCAACTGAATCAAAAGTAAGCGGATTTTCAAAAATGTGCAGTTCGATCCCGGAATACAAGGAGGCAATGGTAGAGTAAATTTCGGTGGAATACCGCGAGCTTCCCGGCATGAGCGGAATAGGACGCTGAGTGGCTTCTTTGATGATCTCGTAGAAGACTTGCTTATTCTGCGGCATCGGACCGGTTGTGAAAAGGCGTCCACCGGGCTTGGTCACGCGGTGCATCTGTTCGATGGTGAAGGGGATGTTCTCCGCGTAATAGATCGCGAAGCAGCAGGAAAGGAAATCAAAGGTATTATCCGGGTAAGAAAATGGAGAATTGAAGTCTAGGGTGTCAAATTTGATCCCTGTTTTCTTCTGCTCGTTGGCTTCACGTGCCTGGTTGAGTAATTCCTGTGAAACATCACCGCCGGTGATATCTGCCTGACCATTCAGCCGATCATGGTAAAGAAAACATTGTTTACCTGAGCCGCATCCAACGTCGAGAATTTTGGCTCCTGCAGGCAATTGGATCAGGTCAAGCATCCAGGCGTCGATGTCGCGCGCTCCAAATTTGGAATGGATATCAATGCGTACCGCAAGATCTTTAGTAGTTTCCTGGAAATTGATTTTCATTTTTATCCTCAATAAAGTGTTATATAAGTATAGACTGTGAGTCCGGACTGTCAAGGTGAGATCAGCAGATCCGCGGGAGCATTTCTCCGGCGAGCATATCCAAAACCCGGGTGGTGCCGAGATTGGTTTTCAAGAGCACTCGATTGGCAGGTTCCGCTTGGACGATGCCGATAAGTGCGGCGTTTTTTCCGTAATCCGTGCTGTGTAAGCATGACAAAACCTGGGGCACAGACTCCTGTGGAAGAATGACGATCACTTTGCCTTCGTTCGCGACATAGAGAGGATCAAACCCGAGCATTTCACAGGCAGTGCGTACTGCCGGTTGTAATGGTATGGCGTTTTCTTCTAGGTTGATGCATACATGACTTTGTTGAGCGATCTCGATCAGTGTGGTTGCCAGTCCTCCGCGGGTCGGGTCACGCAGCACATGCACTGAAGGTGTCACTTCCAACACAGATCCGATCAAGCGGTTCAAAGGGGCTACGTCAGATCGAATATCCGATTCCAAGCCAAGGTTACCGCGGGCAGAAAGCACAGCTATGCCGTGGTCGCCCAGCGTACCAGAGATCAGGACGGCGTCCCCGGGTTTGGCCTGAGCACCACCGATCGACACGTTATCCGGGATCCATGCCAGTCCGCTTGTGGAAATAAATATTCCATCCGCTTTGCCTTTTTCGACTACTTTGGTATCCCCGGCAACGATGGGGACACCGGCTTCGAGGGCGGTGGCTGCCATGGATTGTATGATCCTCTCAAGGTCGCCAGTCGAGAATCCCTCCTCGATGATGAAACTGGCAGTCAGGCAAAGGGGAGTGCCGCCGGACATGGAAATGTCATTGATCGTGCCGGAAACTGCCAATCGGCCGATATCCCCGCCGGGAAAGAAAAGTGGACTGACGATGTGCGCATCTGTGCTGACTGCCAGCCTGCCTCCTGTACGGTTGGGAATCGAGGCGAAATCATTGCCTTGCAGCAGGGCAGGGTTTGAGAACGCCGGCATAAAGTATCGGGCTATCAGCGACTGGGTCATCTGCCCGCCGGAGCCGTGTCCCATCACGATGGCAGGATAATCACGAATGGGCATCGGACAGGATGGTCCTTCATAGAGAGGTTTTGACGTCTCAGGCATTATTCATCGACCTTGTTAACGCCGAGCGTACTGGTAATAAGCGGCGCAAGCTCCCTCGGAAGACACCATGGTTGCCCCCAGGGGATTTTGAGGTGTGCAAATCGTGCCGAATGCTGGGCACTCAAAAGGCTTTTTGAGTCCCTGTAAGATTTGTCCGGATAAGCAAACCTCGGATTCCATGGTTTTAATTCCTTCAACATGGAAACGTTTTTCGGCATCAAAATCACGAAATTCCGGGCGAAGTTCCCAACCGCTGGCAAGTATGGTGCCGATCCCGCGCCAGTTGCGGTCGCACACCTGGAAAACCCGCTGGATCATCTCCTGGGCTGGGATATTACCGGGTTCAGTCACGGCGCGTGTGTAGGCATTCTCAACCTCAAATTTCCCGGATTCCAGTTGTTGGACGGTCATCAAGATACCCTTGAGAATATCGAAGGGTTCAAATCCCGTCACAACAATAGGTGTCTTGTATGCTGAGCTGATGGCATGATATTCGTGGTACCCCATCACCGCACACACATGCCCGGCAGCCAGGAAACCCTGCACACGTTTTTGAGGTGAGGCAAGGATGGCTCTCATCGCAGGCGGGACAGTGACATGGGAAACCAGGATGGAATAGTTGGATAATCCGAGCGATTTCGCGTAGGCAACACTGGTAGCATTAACCGGGGCCGTAGTTTCAAATCCGATGGCGAAAAAGACCACCTGTTTACCAGGATTGTCCTGCGCAATGCGAACAGCATCGATTGGCGAGTAAACCACGCGCACATCTCCACCAGCCGCTCGCACTGAGTACAGGTCCTTGCCGGATCCAGGGACGCGCAGCATGTCCCCAAAGGAACAGAAGATCACCTCCGGCAGGGAGGCAATCGCAATGGCTTTGTCAACCAACTCAAGTGAGGTAACACAGACAGGGCAGCCCGGGCCGTGGACTAGTTCGATCTTATCAGGCAGCAATTGGTCAAGCCCATGCTGCATGATGGCATGGGTCTGACCACCGCAGATTTCCATGATCACCCAGGGGCGGGTGACCGTGCGGCTGATCTCCCTGACCAACTGGCGGACGTACTTTGGATTACGGTATTCGTCGATGAAGCGAGTACTTGGGCTTGTCATCAATTAATCCTGCGAAACAGAAAAGCCGTTTTCAATTTCGTCCAACTCACGGAAGGCTGCCAAACTTTCCTGCGCTTCTTCCTCACTTAGGGTGTTAAGCGCGTAACCTGCATGAATAATGACATAATTACCAATGACAGCATCCGGAACCGCTTCGAGGCAGACCTCGCGGAATACACCGCCAAAATCAACCTTACCCATGCGAATCACGTTATCGGTGTGGACCTCAACGATCTTACCAGGAACAGCCAGACACATTTTTACCTACTTTGTTCCAAGAATTTTGTGGCAATAATCACCTGTCCGAGTGCGATGCCGCCATCATTGGCGGGCACCTGGTGATGCACAAGGATCTTAAAGCCGGAAGCGCGTAATTGTGGAACGGTTTTACGCAATAATGTCATATTTTGCCATACTCCGCCGGATAGGGCAACAGTATCGATACCTGTCTCAAGGCGGACCTGGTTACAGGCATCCAGGCATATATGACTGAGCGTGTTATGAAAACGCGCGGAGATTATGTTGACAGGGGTATGGGCAAGCAGATCTTCTGCGACACGCCTGATAATTTCCCGTACAGGGAGCAGCTCGCCTGTAACATTAAAAGGGTACTCGCCAGTTTCCATTGGGTCACAGACCGCCTCCAGCTCAATGGCTGCCTGTCCTTCGTAAGTAGCCTTGTGGCAGACGCCGAGCAGTGAAGAGACTGCATCAAACAGGCGGCCTACACTGGTGGTGAGAGGGGTGTTGATCCTGTGCTCAATCTGGGCACGCAGGGTTGTGCGGTCGCTGCCGCAAACTTGTGTTGCAGGAGCCAGGCTTGGATCGACAGGTAATCCGCTTGCCATTAGATAAGCCATGGCAATTCGAGCAGGATTACGTATAGCCGAATCACCACCGGGCAGCGGCATTTCTTCCAGGTGGAAGCGCCGTTGATACCCCTGGTAACCGCCGACCAGTATCTCTCCACCCCAAATCGCGCCATCCGTACCGTACCCGGTTCCGTCGAAGATCAATCCGATCACCGGTTGGTCTGAACTCCATTGGTTGTCCGCCAGGCATGCTGCCAGATGTGCATGATGGTGCTGCACCTCGACCAATGGAAGTCCTTTTTCAAGCGCCAGAGATTTACCATGACGTGTGGAGAGGTAATCAGGGTGGAGGTCGATAGCGATAACCTCAGGGGTTACGCGAAAAAGCGATTCGAAATGGTGAATGCCCGTTTCATATGATTTTAAGGTCTCGTAATTTTGCAGATCTCCAATGTGATGGCTGAGGAAAACATAATTTTCATTTGAAAGTGCAAATGTGTTCTTTAACTCAGCTCCACAGGCGAGAACCTTGGGAAGAGACATAGGAAAAAGAATCGGATCAGGCGCATAACCACGTGCGCGCCGGAGCAGGTAAGGGCGATCTTCGTACGCTCGGATAACCGAGTCGTCCACGCGCATGTGAATATCCCTGTTGTGGGTCAGGAAGGCATCCGCAATTCCAGTTAACCTGGTACTGGCATCCGCTTCTTCGTATGCGATGGGTTCCTCGCTGATGTTGCCACTGGTCATCACGAGCACGTCTGTAAACCCTGGCGTTGGCTCGCATAGAAGGACGTGCAGCGGAGTGTAAGGCAGCATAAATCCCAGCGAGTTTTGCCCCGGAGCAGTATGATCCAGCGCATCAGATGTTTTAGTTAACAAGACAATTGGATGCTGCACGGAAATCAGCATGGATTCTTCTGATGGATCGACCTGCGTGTATTTTTGTATGGTACTGATATTCGCAGCCATCAAAGCGAAAGGTTTCTCAGAACGGTTCTTGCGAATATGCAACGTAGTCACAGCAGCCTGATTATAGGCGTCACATGCCAGGTGATAACCACCCAGCCCTTTGATGGCCAGTATCTTTCCGTCCATGATCGCCTGGCGGGCTTTTTGAATGGCTGACTCTCCAATGACAAGCTGTGTTTCTGCGTCATAATACTCAACCTGAGGACCGCAGTGCGGACAGGCGATCGGTTGGGCATGGAAACGGCGATTGGACGGATTGTGATACTCAGCAGCACAATCCGGGCACATGGGAAAAACCGCCATGGTGGTATTGGGGCGGTCATAAGGAATATCCTGAATAATGGAAAACCTGGGACCGCAATTCGTGCAATTGATAAATGGATAGCGATAACGGCGGTCGTGTGGATCAAGCAATTCGCGTGCGCAATCCTCGCAAATGGTTACATCCGGAGATATGGGGATGAATTTACCCGGTTCCGGCAAGCTTTCAAGGATAGAAAAGTCGTAATACTCATCCGCAGGAGTCTCGAGGGCGGTAATTGAGTCCAGTCGGGATAATTTTGGGGATTCAGTATTTAGAAGCAGCAGGAACTCGTCCAGTGCATCCTGCTGACCTGCGAGCTCAATATCCACACCGCTGGATGAATTCCTCACCCAACCGGTCAGGTTTAATGATCGTGCGAGACCATACACAAATGGTCTGAATCCGACCCCCTGTACGATCCCGTTTACGTGGACCTTGAGCCCCCTGCGGGCGTTATCCATTTCCAGTTTTGATGGCATTAATTTGAGCTTCAACCCATTCCAACCAGGCATCCAGACCTTCGCCGGTCTTACATGACAAAGGGAAGGTAATCAAGCCTGGATTGAGCATTTCAACTCCCTGCCTGAAATAGTCCATATTGAAATCGATGTAAGGAGACAGGTCGGTCTTGTTGATGATCAGAACCTTGAGCCCCCTGTAGATGTTGGGATACTTGTATGGCTTGTCATCACCCTCAGGTACGCTGGCGATCAGAACGTTTACGTGAGTACCCAGGTCCCAGGCAGCCGGACAAATGAGATTGCCAACATTCTCCACAATCACCAGGTCAAGTTCCTGCAAGGGAAGTTGAGCCAGTCCATCACTCATCATAGCAGCGTCCAGGTGGCAATCTCCGCCTGTATTGATTTGCACGGCTGGCATACCGGCAGCGCTTATCTTGTCGGCATCAATGGTAACCGGGGCAGTGTCACCCTCGATAACGCCAATTTTGTAGCGGGAACCAAGGTTTTTAATGGTTTGCAGGATGAAGCTGGTTTTGCCTGCACCCGGGGACGCCATGAGGTTGATCGCAAAGACATGATTGGAATTCAATAATTGGCGATTGAGCATCGCCATCTTGTCATTGGTACTAAAAATCTTTTCAACAACAGGAACGCGAATTGCGCTCATATGGTATTCTCCAGTTCCTTTTCGATTTCGATGCTATCTACGTAGAATTCCTCACCCGAAAGGATGTTGGTTCGATAGCTGTGGCACGAGGGACAGGGAAGTAGGTCGGATTCAATGGTGTATTCTTCATCACAATCCAGGCATTTTAGGACAGCCGGTTTTCGGTCAAAATGCAGTTTTGAGCCTGCGCAAATTGAATTTTCTGACACAAAATCCCAATAGAATTGAACTGAATCATCCACGATGCTGGATAATCGGCCAATTACCAGGTACACATCTGTAACCTTGGCTGCATTGGATTGAGCTGCATTTGAAAGTACGATGTTTAGTATGTTCTCTGTGACTGATAACTCGTGCATGATCAGAAATTATACCTGAATCAGACAAAAATGGTGTAAATACTTGCGTTTTACTAAACGTGGTTTTCGACCTGGACAAGGAAATTCATCATCTCCAACCTGGTTGTGAGAAAACTGGTGGCGACCA
>DAONEZ010000053.1:0-8880 GCA_035403345.1 Anaerolineaceae bacterium | reverse complement strand
AACGCTACACGCAAATGCTGGATGACGGCACTCAGGGTTCGAATTCTTTGTTCATGCGCCTCACCATGCGTGAGATCAACGAAGGCCGTGGCTTGGATAACGGGTGTGTGTACCTGGACACCAAAGACCTGGATAAGCTCAACCGCTATTACCGCCGCGCCCGGTCCCGCAACATGATGATCGGGTATGACCTGCCCGAATATGCCGAATTGCATTGGGAGTTCTGGGAAAGCGCTGGACGACCTGCAGCGATGTCCGCCAAGGGCGAAACCTCCATCCCCGGGCTGTATTATGCTGCTGCAACCACCATGGCGTATGGCGGCTGCGGGTTCTGGGGGAGCGCCGGATCAGGTTACATGAGCGGCAAATATGCAGCCGAACGCGTCAAAGGTGCTGCCCGCCCCACGATCGTCTGGAGCCAGGTGCAAGACGCACTGAAAGAAGCCTATGGCGCACTGGAAGCTGAACCCGAGAAGGGCGTCCGTGCGTTATCGATCTTCCACAAGATCCAAACGACCATGTGGAATGGCTTGTCTCCTCTACGCGATGAAAAGAGCATCCAGGGTGTGATCGACGGTTTGAACGAGATCAAGGAGAAGGATTTTGCGTCGATCATGGTACCTTCCAAGAGCCGCCGGTATAACATGGAATGGCGCAACGCCCTGGAGATCCCCCACATGTGGAACTGCGTGATGGGTACTGCTCAAGCCGCCCTAATCCGTAAGGAAACCCGTGGAACTCACTGCCGAACAGATTATCCCAAGATGGATAACACCAATTGGCTGGTGAACACGATCGTCAAGAATGATAACGGAGCATGGACAGCGGTGACACGTCCGATCGTGGCAACAGTCATTCCTGCCGAAGCAGTAGCCCAAATGGTTCCTCAACACGGGCTCGTGGATTAATCGAGAAAAGTGACGATAAGGAGATAACGATGGCAGATAAAATGGTCACTGTAAAAGTTTTACGTTTTGATCCCAGTGTAGATGCTGAGCCTACTTATAAGACCTACGAGGCTCCGTGGAAAGAATACACAACTGCTCTGGAGGTCCTGCACTACATCAACGAGAACATTGAACCGATCGGGTTTGATTATTGCTGCCGCAGCAGCCTGTGCGGACGCTGCTCCATCATGGTTGACGGCAAACCCTTCCTGGCCTGCGAAAAAGCCCTGGATACGGGTGAATACACTTTAGAGCCGCTGGTTGGATTCCCGGTCATCAAGGACCTTGTGGTTGACCACGCTCACATCATGGAAAAAATGACTGCCACCGGTCTGGCGGTCGAATCCATGCAACCGATCCAGAAGCTGGGAAACATCCCGTACGACCTGTACTGGAACACCCTCGAACCACTCAATATGTGCCGTGAGTGCATGATGTGCTACACCGTGTGCCCGCCCTTGCAGGAAGACAACAAATGGGAATCCTTTATTGGACCAGCCGCGATGGCGCAGATCGGCATGCGGTTCCTTGACCCGAATGACCAGGCAGACCGCGTCACCCAGGCTGCCCTATCCGGCGTCTTTGATTGCACCCTGTGCGGTAAATGCTCGGCTGTCTGCCCGGCACAAATCCCGCATAAAGCCATTTTTGAGATGCTGCAGACTGAAGCAGAGAAGATCGGTTTGAAGCCCTGATGTTGAGCCGTGAAAATACAGGTAGTAAATAACAGGTAACGAACACAGGAAAACTCCCTTATTTCCTATGGACGCGGAAAGAGCCCGGATTCGGGCTCTTTCTCGTTATGCGAAGGTGATTTCTTTCGTTATTTCACCGTGAAGTTCTTGTAATCAGAGTAAGGCTTCCACACCCCGCCAATCATGGCCTGTACCTGCCACTTGTATTTGCCCGGGACAAGCGTGTTCGCAGGGGTCATACTGCAGTTTACTCCAGGGGCACAAGCAGAAGCTGACTTGATCACCGGGGGGAATACCGTCCCACTCATGCCAACTTTATAGACCCTGAAGCGATACTTGGTTGCCCCTGTGATCTTGCTCCAGGTGTAGGCAGGTTTGCGGTTCGTTATGGTTCCATATGGTTTCACCGGGTTGGGGATATTTGCCGGCCCGAGCGTGACGATCCCCACGGAATGCATGGCCATGCCCTGGTACTCTCCCCCCCACTCCATGGTGTACTCCGCCGTTGGGTCGCTGTCCTGAACATCACGAATGAAGAGAGAAGTCCCATCCCCGTACCCATACCCCACCACTGACAGTCCCTCCAGGTTGATGAAAACCGGTTGACCCTGGTCGATAAGCAGTTTGTATTCATCAAACGTGAATCCACCAGTTACCTGGTTTTCGGTCAACTGGTTGAAGCACATAGTGACCGTATATCCGCGTTTCTGGTAGAAGAGTTTTCGACCGTAAGTCCCATCCACCGTGGAAAGCAGTTTGCCGCTCAGGTTGTATAAATACTCCATGTCCTCACATGGCATGGAAATCTCGGCATTGTAAAAGTAAAAAGAGGTATATCCGTCATCATTCCCGTACTCGGATTGGCTGGTTTTCATGTAATCGCCAATAGCTGTCGCCCAGGTGTGTTGGCTCCATCCGCCCGTTATGAACGGGTCCACATCGGTGCTTTCCGTAGCGATCCAGTAATCCTCGATCGTTCCTTTCGCAGTCCGACCATCTATGCCAATATGAGACGCCACCAGCGGATTATTGGGGAAAAACGCATCCCCGTCCGTCCAGGTCGGCCAGACTGAATCGCTCAGCGGCATCACTGCCGCGTTGGTTCCACCCATGTAGATGTTTGAATACTTGTTGCGGTCATAATACGCGGCAATTATTGCAGCTGCTGTTGGGGAACTGCCAAGTACCCAGGTAAAAGCTGGCATGTTGGCAATCTCTTGTTGTTTCAGCAGGGTCTTATCAGCTACGGTGCGCCCAGGCAGCCGGTCAAGCGTCCCGGCTTCTACAGTTCCTATGTGTACGGATATCAGCGATTGGTCTCCCGTCTGAAAGGACTGCGTGTCGAATGAGGTTGGGGATGCACTCGTTTCATTCGCCAGCACTTCGCTGACACCGCCAGCCAGGCTGGTAACTCCAAACAATACGGCCATGCCAATGACAAGTATGGTCTTGATCTTCATCCTTCCTCCTGATACTCTAATTGTGATCTTTCAAGAAAATTCAAGCTTACTTTCAGCTTGTCGGCAACATCAGGCAGCCTGTCATAGTCGCGCGGATACCCCAAGCGGAAGACCGGAACCAGACCGGCGGCCTGCACACACGCATCCAGGTGCTGCGTCAGCAGCTCCCGACTGAATGTCCGCGCTGCCGCTGTATTATGGACCAACGTAGAAACTGCCGTGGTTTGTTCTACCTCTTTCAAAGCCAATTGTGGAAAATCCTCCAGCAGGAAAAAACCTTGCACAGGAATGGCCCCGCCTTGTTGCTGCACGCGTTCATCCTCCGGCAGCTTCAATTGAGGGAAATCTGCGTAGGCTCGTACCTGGTCATGTCCTACTTCGATGGGAAGGATATCATCACTCACCTTTGAGAAACCCGCCTGCCCTGCCAGGTAAGCCGCAAGGGTGGATTTTCCCCTGCCGGAATCCCCCAGGAAGACCAGGCAGTTGCCCTGGTAACTAACTGCGCTGGCATGCAGGCACCACACACCCTGTAAAGCAAGCGCCAGGATCAACGGGGGACCCAACAGGCTTTGCTCAAACTGTAATTCATCCGCTGGCCTCTGCAGTACCTCGATAAGATTTCCGCGGGTATCGACTGCGTACTCCCCCGAACCGCATATCTCCATCCTGACCCCTTCCGGGCGGTAATGTGTCTTCACATGAATTTGGCTGTCAAGTAGCCAGCCTTCCGCCTCAACTAGCTGGTACGGTGAGCCAGCGGGGAATTTAAGAGTAGATATCTGTCGTAGCCCCTTTTCAGTCTTCTCTCCCTTCGATAACCGCTGCACAGGTCGATCAAAACTTACTTTTCGCCCGGCAACTTGGTAGGTATATGCGTCTCTCCACTCCATCAGCGTAGTCGTTTATCCAATGATCCCTTGTCCCAATAATTCCAAGCGGATCTCCTCCAGGTCAGCCCGAATTTCTTCCCAGGGCGCATCATATTTCAATACAAGTTTTTCCAGTGCGTCATTATTGGTCTCGGTTTCGAGCAGGCTGGACAGCATGTCCGCTGCAACCTCATCTAACGCAAAATAGCGTTGGGAAGCCAGGTCCAAAATGACCGCCTCCTCCCCTACCTTTCGCAACAAGATGTCCTTCGCAAGCTTCATATGCAATCTTACCATCCACAACCTTGTAACCGATCTTTTGGGGTGACGATTTCAGTTCAAAACCAATCACCTCTCCTGAACAGTCGGGGAAGCTAATTTCCCTCTCAAGAGTCTATCATACCCATAAATTCCTAAGGTTGACCCGGATCTGAGGGCGCATATGGATCGCCATCGCCGTCATCTCCGATCGGAGCCCCGGTTGGTAGCTTTCTCTTGCGCACTCCAGATCCGCCGCTTTCGCCTGCGCCCGGGGTGCCCCCCAGGACAACACTACGCAGGTCTCCTAGTGCAGTGACGGAAGGCCTGGTATACAGCTTCTTATCGCCAACTTCCCGTGAGGTCGTCAGTTGTGGGTCATCTGGATTTATGCGCATAGTGTCTCCGTATCATTTCCAAAATAATAGATTGATGATTCATGCCCAGTAATGTTGCAGCCATAACTCTAAACAAATCACCAGCCAAAGAATGTATCCTTCATGGGTCCTGCCGGACCCTTGCATCTCAGTTCGAAGCCAATTTTGATCTACCCAGCCGCGTTGAATTACCTGTGCTTTTGGAAGTGAATTCGTAATAGTCTGCCAGGAAGCAGCATAGATACCTTGATCATAAAGCTGCAGCAGCATGGTCTTGTCTGATCGGTTGCGCACCACTTCAGGAAGCCGCCCCTGCATCGCGTTACGCAGGAGCTTTCGCTGGCAGGCCAGCCCATTGACCTGGTCGGAAGGGATTGCCAGAACAAACTCGATAATACTCCGGTCATAGAACGGGAAAGCGTACTTCAACCTGAACTGCCCGGCCAGGCGCTGATATGCGCGAACATCTTTCGAGTAACCGCTAAAGAAAAGGTTGTAATAGCGGTGTTGCACTCCTGGAACTTTAAACTTGGGATAAGCGTGCATGGAGTTATCCAGGTTTTCCAGGCCAACTTTGCTGGCAAAACCTGCTCCCATCCAACCCTTCCAGCTGGCCGCCGGAAAAGCTGCACGATACCATTTCTTGAGCCTGGAGGGCACCAGGGCGCGCAAACTGTAAGCAAGGAGAGTGTTTATCCCAGCAGAAGCCCGAGATAATATCTTCACGCTATCCTTAACCCTGCCTTCAGCCAGAAGATCGGCAAACAGGAGCTCGTCGCCAGAATAGAGATCATCCCCGCCCAACCCGTTAAACATCACACCTATCCCGTCACACGCCGCCTGGCTCAAGAGAGCCTGAACCAGCAATACATACGGGTCCTGGTCAGGGCAGTCCCGGTTCACTGGCCAGTTCGCTGCAAGCGGCATGGGGAAAAACTTATCTCCCAATACGTGCGTTTCCCTGACAGAAAATTTCTTTGAAGATGCGTCAATCACTGCCTGAATATAATCGCGTTCATCACATTCTAAAAATTCATCAAACACGTAAGAGTATGTTCCCAACTCAGTCTGAGGCAGCCCCTGGATTGGCATCATTTCCGCCAGCAGGCAGGTCAGCGTTGAGCTGTCCAGCCCGCCGCTCAGCGAAACTCCAATCGGATGGATGGAGCGGCTGCGTGCCCGGATGGCAGCGTTGATCAATTCGCGGAAATGCTGCGCGTAATCGTTCTGATCCTTATAGCGAATCTTGTTACCTGTTTCAACTTCCCAATACCGCTGCAGCCGAATTCCGTCTTTTGTAACTAAAAGCCAGTGCGCAGGCGGAACGTGATAAATATTCTCGTAATAGGTACTCTCTTCATCCGCCCGGTTGAGTGCCAGGTACTTGAAAACTGTTTTGTCATCTAATTCAGGGTGAATACCGGGATAAGCCAATAGACTATTAATACATCCCGCCAGGATCACCGAGTCCTTTTTCAGTAAGTAGACCAGCTCCACAGCACCCAGCGCATCACGTGCTGCAAAAAGCTGCTGCCGCTTTGGGTCCCAAACGATAAAGGCGAAATCACCCAGGAGTTGTGCAGGGCAGTCCTCTCCCCAACGCAGATAAGCGCCGAGCAGGAGCTGCGCGTCACTCGCATGTTCATCCATACCCAGTAAATGCAACAGTTCCGCACGATTATCAAGTCGAACATCAGCCGCGATCACACATCCGCTGTTGGCATCCACCAACGGCTGACGCTCACCCACTTCTTCAGGGGTGATCCAGAAATGCCTGTGACCGAGTGCTACTGAATCTTTCAACCAGGTATCCTTTCCATTATTCTTCGGATTGATCTCCGTGGCGAGCGTTTTGTCGATGGTATCCTGGTTAACCTGCTGTCCTGCGCGGTGCCAGATGGCTACGAAATCACTCATCATGAAAATCCCGGGTGATGGCAGAGAGTCTCTCACTGCCATCACCCTATTGTTGTTCTGTTACTTCGTCACCATCAGGTACGGGTCACCCAGCAGCGACCACCCCAAAAGCACATCAACCGCTCCCGGATCCTTGGCTGCCAAGGCTTGCTTGGCCTGCAGCAAGGCATCACCGATGGTCATCCCGGGCTTGGTCAACAGCGGCATGAAGTATCCGCCCAGCCGTTGTTCGTTCAGATCCGAGGTCAGCGTGGTTGAGCCGAACATGGCTGCCCCACCCGTCAGGCGATTGTTCATGAGTTCATCGCCCAGGGTCTCGTACTCCGGATTGACAAAGTAGTTGTTCCAGCAGCCGTTCTGAGTGAAGAGCGTAGGCTTGCCGGTGTTCGTCAAACCGGCGGCATCATAGATGCTGAACAGGTTCTCCCAGGTCCATTCCCAGTCATCCGTGTGACCGACAAAGCTCGTCAAGGCCACACCGGAGTTGATCTTGCTGAGCAGCAGCTCGCGCGCAGCCGTCACACCCACGAAGTCAAGGTAAGCCCTGGAGTTGGTCCAGCCCGGTTTCATGGCCGAGATCAGGGCATCGCTCTCGTCAGAGTAGAGCCAGTCGGAGGAGAACACACCGGTCTTCTGGTAGTTCTTGTTCTCATACGCCAGGGTCTTGCTGATGACGTTGCTCAATTCGTTCAATGTTCTCACCGCGAACCGCCCGATGGCCAGGTCCGGTGCGTTATCACCATCCAGGTCTGCGTACTTGGGATCAACTGGCGCGTACTGGACCAGGTCTCCGGCCGCCATGTAGATGGATGGGATGTAACTGATCGATCCAGTGCCCAGGTAATTCTTGTAGTCGTACGTGTCATCTCCCACCAGCAGAACATACTTGCTGCCCAGGTTGCTGGCTGCGTACTTTATGTAGTCCTGGATGGCTTGCGGGTCAACCACGCCGTAGTTGAACTGGTCATAGATGTCGCGTACGTCCACCACCTTCACGGAAAGCCCGTCCAGGCTGCGCGCTTGCACCAGCTCGCCCAACCCTGTGAGGAAGTTGGGGTGCGTGATCACCAGGTATTGACCACTGCCGCTCTTGATGTTGGCGGCTGGTCGTGCCACCTGGTAGCCCGGTTTCAACAGGGCAGATGCGCCGCTGACAAAGTACTGGGCTTCGCTGCCAGCGCCATTGAAGCGCACGCTGTACGCCCCTGCTTGGCCGCTCACCACTCCGCCCTTCAGAAGGGCAAGTTGCCCGCCTTGCACGCGGTACACCACCACATCTGCTTCTGTCAGGTTATTCACGTCGAACAGTGCACCCGAACTGGCGAAGCTCAACTTACCATTTGCTGCCCAGAAGGCACGCGGGTAGGTCACGCTGTATTTATCCATGTATTGGACGTCGTACGCCATGCCCGTATCACCCGGCAGCTTAAGGGTGAGGGTGTTGCCGCCTTCCTTGAGATTTCCGTTCGGTAACTGCACCTGGATGCTTTGGGCTTCCAGTGCATCATATAGCCTGTTATCCATCTCGGTGCTGTTGAAGCTGGTCACCACGTGGTGGTCAGGTCCGCCATTGAAGTCGGTCCCACCGTACACGCCAACATTGAGGGTGGAAGGCGCAACTCCTGCGATGTAGTGATCCACGCTCAAGCTGAACGTCCAGGTCTTAGCCGATGTGTATGCCAGCATTTGCTTGTTGTACCAGGGATCACC
This sequence comes from Anaerolineaceae bacterium, assembly GCA_035403345.1. Taxonomy (GTDB): domain Bacteria; phylum Chloroflexota; class Anaerolineae; order Anaerolineales; family Anaerolineaceae; genus UBA6107. The sequence goes on along the minus strand of DAONEZ010000053.1, from coordinate 644 downwards.
GGTCGTTGAGAGGGCGTCGTAGTACTTATTCACGTCCACCAGCGCGGTCTCCATGTAGAAGGCTTCAGACTGCCCCTCAGGATCAGGCACCGACACATCCACCGCCACGCGCTGAGCCAGGTTGCGATCCAACCACAAAGTGTAAACATTGGTATCCGTGTAGAGCGTGTTCACCTTCTCGCCGTAGAACTCAAAGTAGCTGCCCGGACCGAACAAGGCATCCTCGCTCACGGTGATGGGAACAGGCTGGCCTTTGTAAGTCACTGCGAAGTCAGCCGCAGGCTGGTTGGTCATGTCGAACCCTTCCGATTGCAAGTCCTCGAAGGTCACCCTATAGATACCGGTCTTGCTCACCAGCAGGTCAGCCACCTTCAGCCCTGCCGCAGGGGGTACCAGCGTGGGGGTGACGGTCGGCTCAGGGGTATCCGTGGCAGTGGGCAGCGGCGTCTCAGTCGGCAGCGGGGTCTCCGTTGGCGGAGGTTCCGGTGTATTTGTCGCCGTGGGCTCTACGCTCTCGGTAACCGTGGGTTCTTCTTCGGTTGGCAGCGGGGTGGCTGTCTCGGTCGGGAGCGGCGTGGCCGATTCAGTCGGCAGCAGTGTGGCTGTGAAGGTCGGCACAGGCGTCTTGGTGGGTTTCTTCGGTC
>DAONEZ010000052.1:0-8922 GCA_035403345.1 Anaerolineaceae bacterium | reverse complement strand
CGCGCGTGGCCTTGTACTCCGGGCTCAGGTCGTTGCGCCAGGTCTTGCCGGTGTCGAATGCCACCGCCAGGTATTCCGGGTGTTCCTGCTCCAGCAGGCGCAGCAGCACGCTGGCGAACCCGAACACCCCTGCCGTGGGTTCCCCGCTGCTGGTCGTCATGGGTTCGCGCATGCTGTTGGTGAGGGCAAAATAGGTGCGGTACGCCAGGGCGTGTCCGTCGATCAGGTAAAGGATGGGTGGCATAAGCGTTTCCTGTCCGGTCAGGCGAGGGTGCAACGCGCTGACCTTTTGAAAAAGTGTATCACGTGCATTTCCGGTATGCAAGCCGGGGCTGTCTTTTGCCTTGCTAAGCCGCCGAAAGCTGTGGCATAATCACAGGATAGTTCAGGTTCACAAAGGATAAAGAATGAAATTTGAGCATATCTGCGTTATCGGACTGGGATACATCGGGCTGCCAACCGCGAGCACGTTTGCGACCCACGGCATCAAGGTCACCGGGGTGGACAGCAACCCGCGCGTGGTCACCAGCCTGCAAAACGGCAAGACCCATATCTATGAGCCCGGGCTGAACGAAGTTGTCAGTGAAGCGCTGCAAAGCGGCATGCTGCGTGTAGCCTCGCTGCCGGTGGAGGCGGATGCCTTCATCATCGCGGTGCCCACGCCCTTCTATGGTGACAAGAAAGCGGATATGAGCTACGTGCGTTCCGCGGCGGAATCCATCCTACCGGTGCTGCGGCGCGGCAACCTGGTGGTGCTGGAATCCACCTCTCCCCCGCTCACCACGCGGGACATCGTTGAACCCATTTTGGAACGCTCCGACCTGAAAGCCGGCGAGGATTTCCTGCTGGCGTATTCCCCCGAGCGCGTGCTGCCCGGGCAGATCCTGCACGAGTTGATCAATAACGCGCGTGTCATCGGCGGCATCAATCCACAATCGGCTGAAGCCGGGCGCGACCTGTATGCCATCTTTGTAAAAGGCGAGATCGTGCTCACGGATGCCGTCACGTTCGAAATGGTCAAGTTGATGGAAAATACCTACCGCGATGTGAATATCGCCATTGCCAACGAGTTCTCGCGCCTGGCTGACCGCTTCGGGGTGGACGTATGGGAGGCCATTTCCATTGCCAACCGCCATCCGCGCGTGCGCATCCTCAACCCCGGCCCGGGCGTGGGCGGGCACTGTATCAGCGTTGATCCATGGTTCTTCGTGGAAGCCGCGCCAGACCAGACCCCGCTGATCCACACGGCGCGCAAGGTGAACGATTCTCAGCCGGAATTTGTGCTGAAACTGGTCAGGAAGAGCCTGGGTGACCTGCAAGGGAAAAAGATCGCCGCATTAGGACTGGCCTACAAACCGGATGTAGATGACCTGCGCGAGAGCCCGGCTGTCGAAGTGCTGCATCACCTGGTGCACGCCGGTGCGCTGGTCTCGGCATACGAACCTTACCGGACAGACTTCCCGGTGGAACACGTGCATATGTTCGCTTCCCTCGAAGAAACCCTGCAAGGCGCGGATGCCATCCTGCTGCTGGTGGCGCATTCCCAATTCAAAACGCTCGATCCCAGGCAAACCGCTGCGCTCATGCCCGGACGGGTTGCCATTGATACGGTCAATTGCTGGGAACGGGAGGCCTGGGAAGCGGCCGGCTTTACGCTCACCCGCCTGGGCGACCGCAAACACAGGCCGGCATGAGCAACTTGCGCGTACTCTCCATTTTCGGCACCCGCCCGGAAGCGGTCAAGATGGCCCCGGTGGTCAAAGCCCTGCAGGCTGCCGAAGGCATTGATTCCCGCATCTGTGTCACTGGGCAGCACCGCGAGATGCTGGACCAGGTGCTCAAGCTGTTCCACATTCATCCCAACCACGACCTGGACCTGATGCGCCCGGACCAGTCGCTCTCCAGTCTTACCGCGCACATCTTTACCGCGCTCGACCCGGTCCTGCAGCAGGAACACCCGGATTGGATCCTGATCCAGGGCGATACCACCACGGTGATGGCAGCCTCGCTGGCGGCTTTCTACCGCGGGATAAAAGTGGGGCACGTGGAAGCCGGGCTGCGTACCGGCGACAAACGCCAGCCTTTCCCCGAGGAGATCAACCGGCGCATCACCAGCGTGACGGCTGACCTGCACTTTGCCCCCACGGAGTTCAACCGCCAGAACCTCCTGCGCGAGGGCGTTCCCGATTGGCGCATTGCTGTCACCGGCAATACGGTCATCGATGCACTCAAGGAGATAGCTGACACCGAGCCGCCGCAAAACGTACAAAACTGGCTGCGGGAATGGGGCGTGAGCGGATCCGGAAGGCGACTGGTGCTGGTGACCGCGCACCGGCGTGAGAATTTTGGCGAACCGATCGAGCACATCTGCGAAGCCCTGCGGACGCTGGCTGAGAATTACGGCGACGACCTTCAATTCGTTTACCCGGTGCACCTGAATCCCAACATCCAGGAGCCGGTCAACCGCATTCTTAAGAATATCCCCAATCTCCACACCCTCCCGCCGGTGGATTACCTCTCGCTGGTGCACCTGATGAAGTCCGCTCATATCGTACTGACGGATTCAGGCGGTATCCAGGAGGAAGCCACCGGGTTGGGCAAGCCCACCCTGGTCCTCCGCGAAAAGACCGAGCGTCCGGAGGGCATCGAAGCCGGCGTGCTCAAACTGGCAGGCACGCAGTCGGAAACGATCGTGCGTGAAGCCTCCAACCTGCTGGAGAACGAGGGCGAATACCAGCGCATGGCACGCGCCGCCAACCCGTTCGGCGACGGACAGGCAGCCGGCCGGATCGTGCGTGCTCTATTGGATTACGTGGAAAAATAACCCGGGTATCGCATGACTCCTCCAGGAAAAACCATCTGCATCCTGCCGCAACAATTGGGATTGGGCGGTCCGCAAACCTTCAGGAACGGGCTGGCAGAAGCGTTCATCCGGAGGGGGATCAAGATCTCCTCCAATCCTTTGGATCCAACCAACAATGCCATCCTGGTGATCGGTGGAACAAAGCGTATCGCTGAACTCAAACGGGCGCAAAACATGGGCATCCGACTTGTGCAGCGCTTGAATGGAATGAACTGGGTGCAGCGCGTGCGCTTTACCGGTGCAAAACACTTTTTTAAGGCAGAGGCGGGCAATCTCATCCTTGCCAGCTTGCGCAGCCTGGCTGACCGCGTGGTGTACCAGAGCGAGTTCGCCCGCGGCTGGTGGGAACGCAGCCACGGCGTGCTGGATAAGCCGCAGACCGTGATCCACAACGGCACCGACCTGGACCTGTTCCAACCCGGGGAGGCTCAAATCCCTGTGGACAAATACCGCTTGTTGTTGGTGGAAGGTCACCATGGCGGAGGGTATGAGCAGGGATTATTTTCCGCTGTAGAATTGGCCAGTCGGTTGAACCAGCGCCTTGAAAAACCCGTGGAACTGTGCGTGGTGGGGGATGTCCCGCTTCACCTGAAGCAGCAGGCGCAGCGGCCGGATGTGAGCATTGACTGGCGTGGCGTGCTGCCGCATGCTGAGATCCCGGTCCTGGAGCGCATGTCTCACCTGCTGTATGCCACGGATGTCAATGCAGCCTGCCCCAATACTGTCGTCGAAGCCATGGCGTGCGGGCTGCCAGTGGTGGCATTTGCCACAGGGGCCATGCCTGAACTTGTCCGGGATGGGGCCGGGAAGCTGGCGGCGTACGGAGCGAACGAGTGGAAGCTCGAACCCCCGGACGTGCCTGCCCTGGCGGAGGCTGCGCTGGAGATCTTGCGGGATCGGCAGCGCTTCAGCCTGCAGGCCAGGCAGCATGCCCTGGCTCACTTTGACCGGGAGCAGATGGCCGAACGTTATTTGGATTTCCTGTTGGGGGAATAGCCGCAAGCGTTATTCTTGCGGAGGCTGCCTTTTTTGATCCTGCTTGAGTTGTATCAATGTTCCGATAATGATAACAAGGATGATGGTGACCACCCCTACGATCACGCCGGTGGTCTGTACGTACTCGGTTGAAGGGATGACCGCCGAACCGTTAGCAACGGGAGTGCCGGTGAGCTGCTTCGGCCTTGGGGTCGGTATGATCATGTGGTCTTGAGGCTTGGGTCCGCTGAGCAGGATGGCTGCCCCGAGGATGGCGAACACCAGCACGATTAGCAGGATGCGTCCGCCCCACTCGCTTTCAACAGTCAGCCATTTCCAAAACTTCTTAATAAAATTCATCCCATATCCCGACTTTATTGCTTCAAGGCTTCCAGGATCTTGTTGGACGCCTCAATAGTGGTCACCTGCTGCCGAATCAACTCCTGGGTAGCCTGGCTTAACAGCGGTCCGCTGATCCCCAGGATAAATTGAGAAGGCACCATCCGGGCGGACGCGGCTATAGGTAAAAGTATACCTGATAACGCTTTATCCTTCCAAGCGGTCAGGATCGAACTGCTGACCGGCACGACACCTGCGGCTTCGGACCAGGTTTGCTGAAAGACCGGGCTGGTCAACAGCCTGGCCAGGTTGAGCGCATGTTCGTGCCGGGCGGTGGAGGCTTGCGGAAACGCCAGGACCCAACCGTCCGCCAGGGTGAACGAGGTTGCCTGGTCTGAGGGTAAGGAGTTGAAACTGTACTTGTTGGTCGAGTCGTCAAGCACCCGGCTGGCCCAAGTGAAGGCATATGTGGATTGCGCGCTTTGCAGCGAGGCAAATGACTGGTCGAAATCGGTCATTTCGGCGATCGAGAACGGGAACAATCCGTTATTCACCCCGTTGTTGACCCACTCCAGGGCAGAGAGCAGCGCTTTTTCCTGCAGGCTGAGCACGTTGTCTTTTAGCTCCAGCGTACCGCCTGCGTTGAGATAAGACAGGAGAGGGATCAACCCTTGCCGATCGGCGCCCGGGAAGGTCGTGATGGATTTCTGCTGGTACAGGCTGCTCAGAGTGCGCGGGGGGAAGCCGATCTGTTGGGAATTGTACGCGAACACCAGCAGGTCTCCGCTGAATGGCAGACCGTAACGAAGGTCTTTTAGCTCGACCATTTCAAGCGCAAAGGGGAAATACTCCTCATCCTTCAACGGAAATTCAGAGGGTTCCACCGGCAGCAGCAACCCGGTGAGTGCCGCCTGTTCAAAATCAGCCCGAGGAAGCAGGATCAACCCCGGCACGACATCCGGTGCGGCTGCGCTGGCGGTCATCAGTGAATCCATCAGACCACCGGAGCCCTGCACCGCCTTGAGACGAACCTCCAACTTCACCTCAGGGTAGGCATCGGAAAAGGCCGCCATTTGCGCCTTCATCAGGTTGCCGGCAGCGCTATTGTTGTTCGGGTCAAATTGCGGTGGAAGCCAGATCGAGATGATTTCCGGTTCGGTGGCTGCCATTTCCGGAGTGCTTGTAGGTTCAAAAACCGCCGGGCTGGTAGCTTGCACAGTGGGTTCGGGGGTTGGAGACGATTGCAGGAACGGGAACCGGTCAAGAACCGCCTGGCAGCCTGACAATGAGAGCGTCAGCAGGAGGAAAAGAAAGGCCGGGAGCTTTCTGAGATGCTTGAACATTTCTCTTAAAAGGTGGTCAGGTTGCTCAACAATTGCACCAACAGCTTTATTGTATTCCCATAATCGTCCATATCCACCATTTCAGAAGGTGAATGTACGTACCGGCAGGGGATCGAGAGCGCGCCGGACAGGGTTCCGGCTCGCGACACCTGCATGGTGCGTGCGTCGGTTGAACCGATATCGAGTACTTCCAACTGGTATGGCAACCCGGCTTTCTTTGCGCTTGTGGCCATCCAATCCACCACGCGCGGGTCGGCGATCATGCCCACATCCCGCACCTTGATGGCCGGGCCGTTGCCCAGCGCCACCTGCATCTCAACGCCCAGCAGGGTGCTGGCGGGGGTGACGTCGATGGCGATGGTCACGTCGGGTTCCAATGCATACGCCGCCGTTTGCGCGCCTCGCGATCCAACCTCTTCCTGCGCGCTGAAAACGAACACCAGTTCATGGGGAGTGTTTTTCACCTGCTTGATCACTTCGATCATGGCGGCACAGGAAACGCGGTCGTCCATGGCTTTGGAAACGACCCGCTTGCCCAGGTCGAGGAATTCACGGTCAAACACGCCCAGGTCGCCAACCTTAACCGGGCTCTCTTTGTCGTTAATAGCACCGGTGTCAATAAAGAACTTGTCCTGCGATTGGATTTTTGTCGGTTCTTCCTGTTTGTCACTGTCGATCATGCCGCGCGTTCCGTTGAGGAAGCGCACCCGGCTGCCTGCCAGGTAACGGGTGATGATAAAGCCGATGTTGCTAAAGCGCACCAGGCCATTCTTTTCCACGTGGCTGACGATCACGCCGATCTCGTCCATGTGAGCGGCCACCAGGATGCGCACACCGTTGGCAGTTTTTTGCCCGATGCGTACAATCAGGTTGCCCAGGGCATCCACGCTGATATCGTTGGAGTAGGGGGCCACCTCTTCACGGATAACGTTGCGAATGGCGGATTCGTAGCCGGACGGACCGGGTGTTTGGGTTAGTTTCTGGATGAGGTCTTTCATGAGGACTCCTGGAGGGTAGAGATTATCGGTCAACGGAGAGGATGCCGCGGTTGATATCATTGAGGGCGGCTTCCAGTAGCAACAGGGTGTTTTCCCAATCCTTTACCCTGGCATGCAGGATGGGCGTGTGTGCATAGCGCCCGGGGATTGAGATAGAGACAGTGGGGATGCCCGCACCGGTCTTGTGAATGGCACCTGCGTCCGTACCCCCGCCGCCGGGTTGGCGGAACTGGAAGGGAATGGCGTGCTTTTCAGCCGTGGCCGCCAAAAAGCGGATCAAGCGCGGATCGGAAAGCGTGCCCGCGTCAGCAATGTAAATCGCGGGTCCAGCTCCCAGGCGGCAGTTATACTGGGTATTCTCGCCAGTCTCGGGGACGAAATCAAAAGCTGGCGTGGAGTCCACCACCAGTGCGAGGTCCGGTTTGAATTCATAGGCAGCCACTTGCGCGCCGCGCAGTCCCACCTCTTCCTGCACGGTGAACGCAAACAGCAGTTCCAGGTCGGGGTGGTCGCGCTTGAGCAATTCGATCAAGGTGGCCACGCCCAGGCGGTCATCCAGGGCTTTACCAAACAGGCTGCTGCCCTGCCGGCTAAACCGGGTGGCGTAGGTGGCCAGGTCGCCCACTTTTACCTTTTTGCCGTTAGCGGGGCTCACATCGATGCGCAAGCTGCTGAAGGTGTAGTTATTGTGGCGTTCGTCGGGGCTGGAAAGGTGGATAGGTTTGGCTCCGATCACCCCGGGCAGGCGTTCCTTGCCCACCAGCACAGGTTTGGCAGCCAGTTGGCGCGGGTCGATACCGCCGACTGGTGAGAAGGGAAAAACGCCCTCGCCCTCATCGTCGACGATCATGAAGCCAACCTCGTCCATGTGGGCGGCCAGCAACACGCGCAGCGGGTTGGTAGCCTGCGCATGGCGCTTGACCAACAGGTTGCCGAGGGCATCCTGTTTCACTTCATCTGCATACGGTTTGACCTGTTCGAGCACGATCTGGCGCACTTCATCTTCTGCGCCTGATACGCTGACCGCATTGCTCAATTTTTCCAGCAGGTCGAGCTGGGATTTTCCAATCCTGGGAGGGGAGATTTTCTTGAGTGTGCTCATGAAGATATTCCTGAGAGAAGGTCTTTGAATGAGTCGTTGTCGAGCTGGCTGACGAAACGGGCTAGCAGGCGTCCGACGCGTTTGATATCGGTGAGTGAGGCTAATTCCACTGGCGTGTGCATATAGCGGATGGGGATGCTGACCACAAAGGTGGGCACACCGGAGGAGCTGATCTGCATGGAGATGGCATCAGTTCCGGAGGAGGCTGGCATGGGTTCAATAGCGTAAGGCATATCCATTTCCTGGGCCAACTTAATAAAATGGGCATGTAACGCGGGATGGATATTGGGTCCGATGCCCAGGGTGGGACCTTTACCCAATGGGAAGGTTTGGTGATCATTCGAGCCAGGTCCTTTGGCAAAGGTTACATCCACGGCGATGCCGAGCTGTGGCATAAGTTGGAACGCGGAGGTAGAAGCCCCGTACAGGGTGGTCTCCTCCTGCACCGTGGCCACGCTCCACAGGTTCCACTTCAGGTTGTAATTCCTGAGTTCTTCCAAACAGATCGTGAGGGCAGCCACGGAGGCGCGGTTATCGAGCGAATGCCCGGCGATGTACTCGTCATCGAACAGGATAGGGGCCTGGGAAAACGAGATGAGATCGCCGATCCTCACCTGTTTTGCGAGTTCCTTTTCATCCAAGCCGGTGTCGACGAACAGGCGGGCATGTTCCAGTGCCTTACCGGCTTTGCTGGCGGGCAGCAGGCGGTCGGGAATCATTTGAATAATGCCCGCGATGTCCTTGCGTCCGTGCACGGTGACTGCCTGACCGGGCAGCACACGCGGATCAACGCCGCCCACCTGGGTGATGTGGAGATAACCGTTCTTGATCTGCTTCACCATCAACCCGATGGCATCCATGTGGGCGGCAATCATCAGGGTGGGGCAGGCTTCGCTTCCAGCAGCTTTGCGCAGCCCATGCAGGCTGCCCAGGCGGCTGACGGAAAGTTCATCCACCAAAGGCTTCCATTGCTGTTCGATCACTTTACACGCAGGTTCTTCATACCCGGACAGGCCGGGAATGCTCAACAGGGATTGTAGAAAGGGCTTTATGTCAGTCATCGATTCTCGCGTTGTAATTGGAATGGAGGTGCATCAAGGGGTGGGTACCTCGGTAATAACCGGTGTAGGCGTAAACGTGGGGATTTCTGTGCGGGTGGGCTCAGGTGTGCTCGTGAACGTAGGTTCAATGGTAAGGGTAGGAGGCTCGGTCCAGGTTGGGCTGGGCGTCCGGGAGGGAGTTGAGCTGGGCAGGAAATAGGTAATGGTGATGGTGGGGGTGAAGCGCGTGGGCGTGGCACTG
>DAONEZ010000051.1:0-9145 GCA_035403345.1 Anaerolineaceae bacterium | reverse complement strand
CCCGGACAAATCCTTGTCAGTGTAGGCACAAAATCCGAAGGGATCATCACTGGCAAGGAATATGAGCTGATCCCCAGTGACGAACTTGCTGACCTGAAGATCGGTCAGGAAATTCCGGTTTATGTGATCAATCCCGAGGACCAGAATGGCAACCTCATTCTCTCCTATATGCGCGCACGCGAAGAAGCCGGCTGGCAGGAAGTTGAAGAACTGAGAACCGGCAAACAGTCCTACCACAGCACCATCATCGGCTACAACAAGGGCGGACTGATCGTGCCCGTGGGCGGGTTGCGCGGTTTTGTGCCCGCTTCCCAGATCAGCCTCACCCGCCGTGCCGGCGTCACCGGAGATACCCCGGAACAGCGTTGGGGCAAGATGATCGGGCAGGAAGTGGACGTATGCGTGATCGAGGTTGACCGTGAACGCCGCCGGCTCATCCTATCCGAACGCCAGGCCAGCACCGAAACCCGCGAATCCGTCAAGGAACGCGTGCTGGAAGAACTGAAGGTTGGCGAGAGCTACACCGGTCGCGTCACCAGCATCGCCGAGTTTGGCGTATTTGTGAACGTCAATGGCGCTGATGGATTAGTGCACATGTCTGAAATTTCCTGGGATCGCGCTGCGCACGCCAATGAACTGCTGAAAGTTGGCCAGGAGATCAAAGTCAAGGTAATCAACGTTGACCATGAGAAGAAGCGCATTGGTCTCTCCATTCGCCAGTTGCAATCCGATCCGTGGGAAGGCAAAGCTGCAAAATTCCACGAAGGACAACTCGTGGAAGGCACTATCACTCGCTTGACCAAGTTCGGTGCTTTCGCCCGCCTGGAAGATGACATTGAAGGCTTGATCCATATTTCCGAGATCAGCGAGAAGCGCATCGAGCATCCCAAGGAAGTCCTGAAAGAAGGCGAAACCTACACGCTGCGCGTCATCAAAGTGGACACTGCTGAACACCGCATCGGGCTGAGCCTGCGCCGGGTGGAATCCATGGCCTACGCCGATATGGATTGGAAGAGCCTAGAAAATATCCTCAACGACGACGAGGAAGAAGACAAACCTGCAGAGGACTCTGAAAAAACGGAGTAATCCGCTCTACGTAGAGATCAAAGCGAGTCACCTAATTCCGGTGGCTCGTTTTTTTATGCTTGGTCAGCTTAGTAAAATGAGGGTATACTACTAAAAATCATTACAGGTTCAAAACCTGATCGCAGGAAACGCAATGCCTGATTCCGAATCCTCTAAGAATGATCCACCTGCAGTAGTCATCCCTGACCCGGTTTATCCCCTGCCCCGCCGGCGAATCCGGTTTACTTTGTTGATCGCAATTACCGGTTTCATCTTTTTCCTGGTGGGAGCACGTCCCGGGCTGTTCGGACTCGACCGCAGCCCCGTGGTTGGATTCATTCAAATCGCCGTTATGCTGGTAGGGCTGGCAGTGATCTGCGCGGGGGGATATGCCACCACGCGCGCCCTCTGGAGGCGACAGGTACCAAGTATTTCGGCTGACATCGGCATGCGCCTGGTCAGCACCGGGTACGTGGTAACTGTGTTTTCCGGTCTGGCAGATGTGTTCGGTATCGGCTCACATCCGCTTTCGGGCGTGCCTTTCTTTGGCGTATGGCAGGCGCGCGGCATGGAAATTGGCTGCGCAATTATCGCCATCGGCTTTATCATGCTGTTCCCGCGCCGCAAATACCGCCTCAGGAACCCCAACCAGCCGGCTACAAGCCCATAATCTTCAGCATCTCTTCATTGGTGGAGAACTTGTATTCAGGGACACCGAGTTTTTTGGCAGTCTCTTTTTCTTCGGCTTCCAGCACAGCCAGGTCCTGCACTCGCACAACCTTGCCAGGCAAGACCGCCAGGAATTCTTCCAACTTCGTTTGGTCCACTCCAGGGAGTTTCTTTTCTTCCAGGTAACAATTGACCGCCGCGGCTGCATGGATACCGTCCTTTTTGGCAATGCCCACCAGCCCATAACTGGCATTCCTTGACCAACCACCGACAAAGATGCCATCGATCGTTTTCCCGTCGTCAGGATTCACGACTTCATAGGACTCACCTTCCACCGGGTAACGCGGAGTGGGACTCTTTGGATACTCGTTATTACAGAACGGCAGCCCCAGGTGTTCGTCCACCTTGTCGCCGATCGCAAAGACCACCGCATCCATCGGCAGCGTTTCCAGGTTACCGGTGCCGCGCGCAGCCACCCTTTCTTTATCCAGCACCAGCAGGTTGTGCTCCACAACGATACCGGTCATGCGTTGGTGCTCATCCGCCACGATCTCTTTGGGAGAATATAAAAAGCGCATCTTTACGCTGGCATTACCTTCTTTTGGGTAGGCATGCTCGTGAGCATCGTTGAATTGCCGGATCTCCTGCGTTGCATCCTGCCCGATGGCAGCCATCATGGGTTCCACGCGCGCGAACTCCTGTTCCAGGTCAGCTTGGTCAAACCAGGAGATGATGGGCTCGAGTTCCTTTTTCTCAAATTTCACTTCACCCGGTCCACGCCGGACGATGATGAAGACCTCATCTACATCACGGTATTTCACCAGGTAATGCACCACGTCCGTCATCACCTTGCCGGCACCGATCACCGCCACCCGCTTCCCGAATTCAAACTTCATTGTGCTGTATGGGGGCAGGGAATTGTAGTGATACACCAGGTCCTTAGCATGGTACACACCGTGTGATTTCTCCCCCGGCAAGCCCAGCCACTTGGTGCCCTGCGCCCCGGTAGCCACCAGGATGGCCGGGAACCCCAGGTTTTTCAGCGTCTGCAAAGACACTTCGCCTTCCTCCCCTATTGTCACATTGCCAAAATAGTTGATCCCGTCTGTGGCGAGGACTTGTGCGAAGGACTTCCTGAGGCCGTTCTTGAGAGCCAGTTTATCCGGGAAAATGCCGTATTCCGCCATTCCGCCCGGCTTGACATCCCGGTTGAATATGGCCACACGATGCCCCAGGTGGGCTAATTTCTCTGCCGCAAACAATCCTGACGGACCTGCTCCCACGATTGCCACATCGAAACGCTCATTCTCAGTCATAACACATCCTCTGGAAGTAATGGTTGATAGAATCATTATATACAATTTCCCTACCGCTACCCCTATGCTTATGCTATAGTTACCAAAATTACTTCAGCGAGGCTAAATGACCGATCAAATCACCAAAACCAGGCTTTCCAACGGACTGACGATCCTGTTGAAAGAAATCCACACCTCCCCGATCATCAGCCATTGGGTCTGGTACCGGGTGGGCTCACGCTATGAGGTACCAGGGAAGACCGGCATATCCCATTGGGTCGAACACATGCAGTTCAAAGGCACTCCCAGGTACCCGGCCGGTATCCTGGACCAGGCCATTTCGCGTGACGGCGGCATGTGGAACGCCTTCACCCACCTCGATTGGACAACCTTTTTCGAGACCATGCCGGCTGACAAGATCGACCTGGCACTGGACCTGGAGTCAGACCGCATGTTCAACAGCCGCTTCGACTCCGAAGAGGTGGATTCCGAGCGCACGGTCATCATCTCAGAACGCGAAGGCAGCGAGAACGAGCCGCTCTTCAAACTCGATGAAGCGGTCCAACAGTCGGCATTCTCCCATCATCCTTACCGCAACGAAGTCATCGGCAGCATGCAGGATCTGCATACCATCCAGCGCGATGACCTGTATGCCCATTACCGTCGTTACTACAATCCTGCCAATGCGGTGGTGGCAGTCGCTGGCGACTTTGAGAGTTCCCGCATGCTGGATGCCTTGACCGGTATCTACGCTTCCAAACCCGGTCAGGTTGTTGAACCACCATCATACCCACAGGACCTGCTCAAAGAAGAGAAACGTGTGGAGGTTAGCGGCGAAGGTGAGACCACCTTCCTGGAAATCGCTTACCGTGCTCCGGCGGGAAACAACCCGGATTTCTTCCCCTTCACCATCTTTGACAGCCTGCTCACCGGTCCGACCAGTCTCAACATGTTCGGCGGAGGAGGAATATCGAACAAAACCTCGCGCCTCTACCGCAAGCTGGTGGAAACAGAATATGCCATCAGTGTCAACGGCTCGCTGCAAGCCACCTTTGACCCTTTTCTCTATACGATCACCATCACCGTTCATCCCAAACGCAAACCGGAGGAAGTGTTGACACGGGTCGATGAGGTGCTGCAATCCCTGCTGGAAAGCCCGGTCAGCACAGCGGAAATTGAGCGGGCCTCCAAGCAAGCGCGTGCCTTGTTTGCTTACGGCAGCGAGAACATCACCAACCAGGGCTTCTGGCTGGGATATTCGGAAATGTTCGCCGAGTATTCCTGGTTCCTGAATTACGTGGATCAACTCACCAGGGTCACGCCGGACAACCTGCTGAAATGCGCGCAGGAGTATATTGGCAACGCCGGGCGGGTGATCGGGATTTACACTCCGAAGGGAGGAAAATAATGAGTTCACCGAACAACCACCACTCCATTCCCGGTCCGGAGGATATTTTCCGGCAGGTGCTGCCCAACGGCATCACCCTGCTGACACGCAGCAACTTTAACAGCGCCTCCGTAGTCATCTCTGGTTATGTTGCTTCTGGCAGCGTCTACGATCCACTCGAAAAACTCGGATTAGCCCACTTTTCCGCATTGGGATTGACCCGCGGCACTCAAAACGCTGATTTTCAAACCATCTTTGACCGGCTTGAATCGGTGGGAGCCAGCCTGGGGTTTGGCGCCAGTGTGCACAACACCAGCTTCGGCGGACGTTCACTGGCGGAAGACCTGCCCTTGCTGCTATCCACCCTGGCTGACTGCCTGATGAACCCCACATTCCCGGTGGAACAGATGGAACGCCTGCGGGCACAACTGCTCACAGGGCTGGCGATCCGCGCCCAGGACACGGCTGATATGGCTGCGCTCGAGTTTGACGCACAACTTTTCCCAAATCATGCATACGGACGTCCGGAGGATGGGTTCACACATACCATTAGCGCCATTACACAACCCGACCTGGTCGCGTTTCACCGCAAGTACTACCGCCCGGAGCAGATGATACTGGTCATCGTTGGCGCCGTGCAGCCTGCAAAAGCCGCCGACCTGGTCGCCAGGTATCTCGGCGGTTGGCTGGGCAACTGTGAGGTGCTGAAACCAGCTCTGCCCGCCATTCACCCTCCGAAAGACTCAATCCGAAAGCACATCAGGATCCCCGGAAAAAGCCAGGCGGATATCATCATGGGCACGCTGGGACCTAAACGTAAAGCCCCGGAATACCTGCCGGCTTTGCTGGGGAACAGCATCCTGGGTCAATTCGGCATGATGGGCAGGATCGGCGAATCGGTGCGGGAAAAAGCCGGACTGGCTTATTATGCGTCCACCAGCTTGAACGCCTGGCCGGAAAGCGGCTCCTGGGAGGTCTCGGCAGGAGTGAACCCCAAAAACGTGGAACGTGCCATTGACCTGGTAAAAGAAGAGTTACACCGCTTTGTGACGGAGCTGGTCACCGAAGCGGAATTGGAGGACAACAAATCCAATTTCATCGGACGACTGCCATTGATGCTGGAATCCAATTCCGGGGTGGCGAATTCACTGCTCAACCTGGAACGCTTTGACCTGGGCCTGGATTACCTACAGCGCTATCCCCAGCGCATCCGTGCCATCAGCCGCGAGGAAATTCTGGCAGCGGCCCGCAAGTATATCGATCCGGAGAAGCTGGTCGTCATCTCAGCCGGACCTGGAAAAAAAGGAAAAGCTGGTTAATGACCGCCATTGTGAACGGTATCGATCTGGTTGAGATCAAGCGCCTGGCAGAACTCGCTCCCGGCATTCGCCAACGCTTCCTAGCGCGGGTGTTCACTGTGCAGGAACTGGACGAATGTGCCGGCAGGGATGCCAGCCTGGCAGGCTTGTTCGCCGCCAAGGAAGCGGCCGCCAAGGCTCTGGGCTGCGGCATCGGCCGGGTCAGTTGGCAGGAATTGGAGATCCTGCCTGATGATCAAGGGAAACCGGTACTCCTCCTGCATGGGCAGGCACAGGCCCTGGCCTGTGAGCTTGGCTGGAGTAGTTGGGCCGTGTCCATCACACACACGCGCGACCACGCAGCCGCCTTTGTCAGTGCGCTCCTGAAAGGTTAACCTGATTAAAGACCTGCTTGTATGAAGATCCTGTCTGTCAGCGATGTGGAAGTTGGCTTTATCTACAGCCCGATGGTCTGCGACCGTTTCGGGGATGTGGACCTGGTGCTTTCCTGCGGTGACCTGCCATATTTTTACCTCGAATATATTCAAACCATGCTCAACAAACGCCTGTATTTCGTGCGCGGAAATCATGCCAGCAAGGTGGAATACGGATTGACCACCACGCGCTCCGCACCGTTGGGGGCAGTGGATCTGAACCAGAAAGCGATGCGCGATGAGTCAGGTCTCCTGCTGGCAGGACTGGAAGGCTCACTGCAATACAACCGCGGTCCTCACCAGTACTCCCAATCCGAGTATTGGCAAAAAGCGCTGCTGCTGGCGCCGTTGTTACTTTGGAATAAGTCGCGCTACGGACGTTACCTGGATGTTTTTATATCGCATGCGCCGCCCTGGAAAATCCACGATGCCGATGACCCGCCGCATACGGGCATTAGAGCCTTTCGCTGGTTGATCAAGGTATTTCAACCGGTTTATTTCATCCACGGGCACATCCATGTGTACCGCAATGATACGATAACGCGCACCCAAATTGGTGCGACGACCATCCTCAATACCTATGGATTTAAAGAGCTTACCCTGGACCTGCCAGTGACAGGCAAGGAAGGAATAAGACCATCATGAGCAATCAAGATATTAATTCACAGGGCAGCATGCAACAAGCGCGCCTGGATTTCACTAGGGCGCATGCCAAGAGTTTTTGGAATTCCATCTTCAACTGGATTCGTAACAAGGACAATGAACTGCTGCCTTTCGACCAGGTCAGGCAGTACATGCCCATGCGCAGTCAGCATTACGCCGGGTTGCAGCAGATCGAGACCGAAAAAATCATCGGCTCGGTCAGCCGCTACCTCGATTTCGACCGCGCTTTCCTGCCCCGCCAGACACACACGCGTTCCCGTTGGGAAAGCATAGACCGTGCCTATTTCCAGGACATCATTCTGCCGCCCATCGAGGTGTACCGCATCGGAGAAGCCTACTTCGTGAAGGACGGCAATCATCGCGTCTCAGTTGCACGCGAACGGGGACAGGCTTATATGGACGCCTACGTCACGGATTTCGATTCCCCGGCGAAACTCGATGAGCATACCAACCTGGAGAACCTGATCCTCGAACATGAGTATGTGGTATTTCTGCAGGCCACGGGTCTGGATAAGTACTATCCGGACGAGAGTTTTAAATTTTCGATCCCGGGGCAATATGAAAAGATGCTGCAGCATATCAGCGTTCACCGCTGGTTCATGGGGGAGAAACTGAATCGTCCGGTAACGGATGAAGAAGCCATCCGGGGCTGGTACAGGGATGTGTACCACCCGGTGATCATGAATATCCGCAAACACAATATCATGGCGGAATTCCCGCACCGTACCGAAACGGATCTTTACCTGTGGATCATCGAACACCGCTGGTACCTGGCTGAGGAACTTCATCGCCGCGTCAGCATCGAATCAGCGACGTTGAACTTCACCCGAAAATTTTCGCATTCACGCCCGTTAAGGCATACCCGCCAAATTCTGAAATGGATAAAACGGAAGCTGTTTGGAGCGCAGGATTAGCCAACTATTGAGGCTTTTTCCCGGGGTTTAAAAAAATCGAACCCTGGTTTGAAAACCCCTTCATGCCCAGCCAGAAATGATCAGGCAAGACCATTTGATCGGTCTTAATATCCACGCCGGCAGCCTTGAGCGGGGAGTTCCCTTTGGTATCCGGATGGATATAGATGAGGGTAGGGCGTTGGCCATATTTCTTCTGGTAATACTCCATTGCCCGGCTAATCTTGGTGATGATATCCGCCCTGGGATCATTGTCGAACCATAACATTCCAGTATTCATCCGTCTCTCCGCTAATCTCTTCTAGTCTTCTTAATGCAAGGTTTGCGCCAACTCAAATCCTGATTTCTATCCTATTATAGAACATATGTTCTTTTTTGTCAAGAGTCTTTTCGATTGGAATTGTGTGGATTTTTTACCGGTTTTAAGGTATCCTTATTCATTGTAAATACGCTGTACCCACAACTTAGCGGAGGTATTCATGATCAAGGACCTACTCAAAGATACCGAAAACAGGATGAAAAGCACGTTATTATCGCTTGAGGACGACCTGACCGGTATCCGCACTGGCAGGGCAACGCCCGCACTGGTGGAAAAACTGCATATCGATTATTACGGCATGGCCACCCCCCTGATGCAGCTGGCCAGCATTTCGGTGCCTGAAGCACGGGCTCTGCTCATCAAACCGTTTGATCCTTCCTCACTGAAAACCATTGAACGCTCCATCCTGGCTTCAGAGCTGGGACTCACCCCCAACAATGACGGGAAGGTGATCCGCCTGAACCTGCCCCCGCTCACCGAGGAACGCCGCCGCGACCTGGTAAAGGTGGTGCACGCCCGCTTGGAAGAAGCCCGCGTTGCCATTCGCAACATTCGCCGTGACACGATGAAAGACTTGAAGGACTTTGAGAAAGAGAAAATGATCTCAAAGGACGACCTGGAGTTGGGAGAAGAGGAACTTCAAAAATTGACCGATCGCATGATCGAAGAGATCGAAAAGATCGGTGCACGCAAGCAGGAAGAGATCATGGAAGTGTAGACTCGAGCGAGCGCAGACAATGGGATCCCAGGAGAACCAGCCCAATCGCACACCGCAGCATATTGCCATCATCATGGATGGCAATGGCCGTTGGGCGGAAGCCCGCGGTTTGCCGCGCCTGGAAGGACACAAGGCCGGCACTGAGAACCTGCGCGGGATCATCCGCGGCTGTGTGGATCACGGCGTCCGGTTCCTGACCATTTACGCATTCTCAACCGAGAATTGGGGGCGTCCAAAAGAAGAAGTACAGGGTTTGCTCACCATCCTTGAGGACTTCCTAGACAGTGAGATCGATGAATTGTGCCGCGAGGGAGTGCGCATCCGCCACCTGGGACGGCTGGAAGCCATGCCCGAGCGCGTGCGCTCCAAGGTGGAACACTCGATGG
>DAONEZ010000050.1:0-9280 GCA_035403345.1 Anaerolineaceae bacterium | reverse complement strand
AAATGGATGAGACTCTAATCCAGGGACGGGTGATCCGCTATCAGTCGGGCTTTTCCAACGTCCGGACCGGGGATGAGGTTATCACCTGCGTGATCCGCGGACGGCTCAAACGGCGAACGTTCCAGGGGGATGTGATCAGTATCGGCGACCTGGTGAACATCAGCATCCTGCCTGAGGGTAGTGGCGTGATCGAGGAGATCCTGCCGCGCCACAGTGAGCTGGTACGCATGGACCCCACCCCCAGGGGTGAATTCCGCCAAATATTGCTGGCCAACGCTGATCAGATCGTGATCGTTTTTGCGTGCGCCTCACCCGAGCCGCACCTGCGCATGCTGGACCGCTTCCTGGTCATCAGCGAGAAACAGGGATTGCAGCCGCTCATTATTGCCAACAAGGTGGACCTGGTGGGGCGCAGGGTAGCCCGGCGTATTTTCTCCATCTACCCGCCCATCGGTTACCGTGTGATCTACACCTCGGCAGAGGAAGACACCGGTATCAAGGAATTGAAGGAAGCCCTGAAGGGCAAGATCTCAGCTTTGTGCGGGCCATCCGGCGTGGGCAAATCGAGTTTAATGAATTGCATCCAACCAGGACTGGGCCTGGCGGTGCGCGAGATCAGCGGCTACAACGAACGCGGCCGGCATACCACCGTGGTGCGCGAGATGTTCCCGCTGGAGGAAGGCGGGTACGTGGCTGATCTGCCGGGGCTGCGGCGGCTTTCGCTGTGGGATACGCAGCCCGAGGAACTGGACGGTTACTTCCCTGAGCTGCGCGACCTGGTGAAACACTGCCAGTTCAACGACTGCGCGCATTATGAGGAACCTGGCTGTGCGGTGATCAAGGCGGTGGAAGAGGGTAAGGTTAGCGAAGAGCGTTATGAGTCCTACCTGCGTATGCGGGCTGGAGACATTTGAACCTGCATGGAAAACATTCCTTGACGCAGCATTCAACAAGTATTATCGTTTTAATGTTCAGCTTTATTTGATACACTCCACCATTGCTGGGGATTGCCCCCGGGATATATCATCATGAAAAACAGAATAAGCTTGAAGAAACAACTTACCGGTGCAGCCTATGGCCTGGTTGCCGGACTTGCATTTGCCTTCTTTGCCTGGGGGTTGGATGGCATTCAACTCGCGCAGGCAAATGGAGCCTATTCCTGGGTGAAGTTCCTGCCGGGTTTACTGGTTTGCCTGGCGGTAGGCTGCCTGGTGGGTTGGCTGACTGTCTTCATTGATAAAGTCTGGATTTCAATCCCTGCCTGGCTCGCCATGGGGTACCTGTTTGCGCGGCTGGTTTTTTGGTTGCCCATCCGGGTTGCCCCGCAAGTGATCAAGATATTTAACCCTGCCATGGGAGAATTCCTGCAATACCCTTATTACCAGGGTTTCAATCAGATCAGGGGCTTTGTGTTCGTCACACTGGCCATCGTAGCCGTGATCAGTGGCTTGCTTGAGAACATCCTCATCGACCAGGCATTATTCTCGTCCGGAAAAATGGCAATCGCGGTTCCGTTGGTGGTGTGTATCCTGGCTTTCAGCCTGGCAGGCAACGCTGTTGACTCGGTCTTCAATAAGAATCTACGCGAGCCCATTCAAAAAGTGGATGAGATGCTGCAATTTGCATATGAGAACCAGGGTAAGGAGGTACCTAAGGACCTGGCACGGCAGAAGCGGCTCTCTGCGTCAAATAACATCCAGGCTTACCTGAATCTTAATCGTAAACTCATCCTGAGCAATTATGACGAATCCATGGGACAGGTGGATGTGCTGGTGGATTTTGAGGGGCGGTGGGTGAAATGCACAACGGTGTATAACCAGGTGACCTATTGCACACCGGTGTTTGAGACTCCCTGGAATATGATATCCAGACCATTTAAACTTGCACAATATGCAAACCAGGCAGGGATCATCACAAGAACCAGGGTTGATGGTCGCTGCATTTGGTAAAACTGCCGCTTAAAAAAATCACCTGAATCTGTGGTAAACTATTTTATGCCGTTAAAATATAGCATTGTTGCTTTAATTTAAATAATCCAAGAGGATTCATAGATGACTGACCAACTGTTAAAAGTGCAGGGTCTGGAAACTCAATTCAAAACTCCCGAGGGGATAGTTCATGCAGTAAATGGTGTCTCGTTCCACCTGTCCGAAGGGGAAACCCTGGGCGTGGTGGGTGAAAGCGGTTGCGGAAAAAGCGTAACCATGCTTTCCTGCATGCGCCTGGTAGCCTGTCCGCCGGGCAAGATCGTTGCCGGTGAAGCTCTCTTCAAGGGAGTGGACCTGCTCAAAATGGATTCTGAGGACATCCGTCACGTCCGCGGCGGTCAAATCAGCATGGTCTTCCAGGATCCGATGACATCCTTGAATCCGGTCATGACCATTGGCAAGCAACTGGCTGAGCCATTGATGCTACACCTGAACATGACCCCCGAACAGGCGCGCAATCGCTCGATCGAACTGCTGGGCATGGTGGGCATCCCCAACGCCGGCGATCGGTTGAAGGATTATCCTCACCAGTATTCAGGCGGCATGCGCCAGCGTGTGATGATCGCCATGGCGCTTTCCTGCAACCCGCAGATTTTGATCGCTGATGAGCCTACCACAGCCCTGGATGTGACCATCCAGGCCCAGATCGTCGAACTGGTCAAGCGCTTGCGCGATGAACTGGGGATGGCCATCATCTGGATCACGCACGACCTGGGCGTGGTGGCCAGCATCGCTCACCGCGTGATGGTGATGTACGGTGGATATATTATCGAGGAAGCCAACGTTAAGGAACTGTACGCCAACCCACGGCATCCTTACACGCTCGGATTGCTGGGCAGCCTGCCCAAGATCAATGAGTTGGAACACACCAAGCTCTTTTCCATTGAGGGAATGCCTCCCATACTTTATCAAAAACCAGTTGCCTGTCCGTTCGCTCCCCGCTGTATTTATGTAAAAGAAAAGTGCTGGTCTAGCAATCCTGCTCTTGAGGAAATTGAACCCGGACATCGCGTGGCATGCTGGGTGGATACTACAACCGGGAGTGAGCACTAATGACAGCTGAATCTAACGTCTTGATCAAAGTTAAGAACCTGAAGATGCACTTTCCCATCTACCGCGGCGTCATCCGTCGCCAGGTGGGAGCGGTACACGCCGTGGATGGGATCAGTTTCGATGTGCACCAGGGGGAAACCCTGGGTCTGGTAGGTGAATCCGGCTGTGGAAAATCCACCACAGGCCGCACGATCCTGCAGCTCTACAAACCGACCGCGGGTGAGGTGTACTTCAAGGACACCAACCTGGTTAAGTTGCGCCCTGAACCCATGCGCTTGATGCGCCGCGAAATGCAGATGATCTTCCAGGACCCTTATGCCAGCCTGAACCCGCGTATGACTGTGCGGGATATTGTTGGTGAACCTTTGATGTCCTTTGAGAATCACACCGGAAAGCAAATCGATGAGCGCGTGGCAGAACTGCTCGACCTGGTAAAACTGAATAAGGATTTCTCCCTGCGTTATCCGCATGAGTTTTCCGGTGGGCAGCGGCAACGCATCGGCGTAGCTCGCGCTCTGGCCCTACAGCCATCATTCATCGTCTGCGACGAACCGATCTCGGCCCTGGATGTCTCCATCCAGGCGCAGGTGGTGAACCTGCTTGAGGAACTACAGGAAAAATTTAACCTGACCTACCTGTTCATTGCGCATGACCTCTCCATGGTTCGCCACATCAGCAACCGCGTGGCGGTCATGTACCTGGGTATCATCGTGGAATTGGCGGACCGCAATGAGTTGTACGAACACCCCATGCACCCTTACACCCAGGCACTTCTTTCAGCAATACCGGTGGCTGATCCTGTCTATAGTGAGCAGCGCCACCGAATTCTCCTCGAAGGCGATGTGCCCTCACCGGTGAACCCGCCTTCAGGCTGTCGTTTCCGCACCCGTTGCCCGATCGCCGATGCGCATTGCGCTGAGGTGACCCCGGAGTGGCGTGAAGTTCGCCCGGGTCATTATGCGGCCTGTCTTAAGATATAAATAGAGGAGCATTATAAGGAGGTGATGAGTATCTCGATTGATATTGACTTTGTCCTGTTGGTTAGAAAGAGTTTGATACAAACGAATTTCTCACAAGGAGGAGAAACAAATGCGTAAGTTATATGTATTGATCGCTGTATTGGTGGCTGTTAGCATGGCATTAACCGCCTGCGCTCAGCCCGCCCCGGTGGCGACCGAAGCACCCGTTGCTGAAACGGCTGCCCCCACCGCTGCTCCAACCGAAGCCCCGGTTGAAGAAGTTGTCATGAACCCCTACATCGGTTCAAACAAGCTGGATGGAAACGGTATTCCGCCCACATTCTTCGATGATGTCCACATCCGCCGCGCGTTTGCATATGCATTCGACTGGGATACGGTCATCAATGAGGTCTGGAAAGGCGAAGCTGTCCAATCCCGCACCCTGGCCCTGCCTGGTATGCCCGGCTACAATCCGGAACAACCGGTCTACACCATGGACCTCGAGAAAGCTGCCGAAGAATTCAAGCTGGCTGACGTTGATAAAGACGGCATCCCCGCTGGCGAAGACACCGACGATGTTTGGTCTGTTGGTTTCCGCCTGCAGCTTGCCTATAACACCGGCAACACAACCCGCCAGCTCTACGGTGAGATCCTTCAGGCTAACCTGGCTGAAGTTAATGAACTCTTCACCGTTGAAGTTCTCGGTCTGCCCTGGCCTGCTTACCTGGCCGCCCAGCGCGCCAAGAAAGTTCCCATCATGGTCGCCGGCTGGTTGGAAGACATCCATGTCGCCCACAACTGGTACCAGCCCTACACCACCGGTACCTATGGTCTGCGCCAGAACATGCCTGATGATCTGAAATCCCAGTTCAAGGCCATGCTGGATGAGGGTGTCGGCTATGTTGATCCTGCCAAACGCTCCGAAGTCTACTTCAAATTCAATGAACTGTATTTCGACCAGATCCCCGGCATCATCACTGTGCTCCCGACCTCCCATGGTTACGAGCAGCGCTGGGTTGAAGGCCGCGTTTTGAACCCCATTTTCTCTGGTGACGTCTTCAAATTCATGGGCAAGGCTGCCACTGCGAAGAACCCCACCGAGTTGACCGTGGTTACCGCTGGTGACCTGGATACCCTCGATCCCGCCCTGGCATATGATACCGCCTCCGGTCAGTTGATCCAGAACGTTTACGAAACCCTGGTCTTCTATGATGGCGTCAAGACCGATGCCTTCATTCCCCAGTTGGCTGAGTCCTGGACGACCTCTGATGATGGCACCGTCTGGACTTTCACCATCCGCCAGGGTGTCAAATTCCATGAAGGCGGCGACCTGTCCGCGTCTGATGTAGCCTACTCCTTCCAGCGTGGTTTGCTGCAGGGTGGTGGCGCATCACCGCAGTGGCTGCTTGCTGAACCCTTCCTGGGCATCGGCATCGATGACATCACCGGTATCGTTGACGAATGGGCCTCCTATGATGACCGCGAAGCCCTCGCCGCGAACGATCCTGCAGTCCTCAAGTCTGCTTGCGAAAAAGTCCAGGCCGCAATTGTGGCTGACGACGCCGCTGGCACCGTGACAATGACCCTTGCTCAGGCCTGGGGTCCCTTCCTGGCGACCATCGCCAATGGTTGGGGTTCCATCATGGACAAGGAATGGGTTGTTGAGAAGGGCGGCTGGGATGGCTCTTGCGATACCTGGCAGAACTACTATGGCATGACCGCTGCTGAAGATCCTTTCACCGGGATTGCCAATGGAACCGGCGCTTACATGCTCGAGAACTGGACCCCCGGACAGCAGCAGATCCTGAAGAAATTCGATGGATACTGGGGTGAGCCCGCCAAACTCGATCGCATCAACCTCCTGTTGGTTAACGAGTTCGGTACCCGCTTCCAGATGCTCCAGCAGGGTGACGCAGACATCATCTACGTTCCCGCTGAAATGCGCCCGCAGGTTGACCCGTTGGTGGGTGAACTCGCTGCCTATGATCTTGACACCCTTGTCTACAAGGCTCCTGTCCAGGTCTGCGGTTACGATTCTGCCCAGCTCGGTCAAGCTATGTTCACCGCCTGCGAAGGTGGAGCCACCGCTGACGCGACAGCGCTTCCGCTGCGTGTTTACATGGGACGACCTGCCCTGTCACAGGATGTTTTGATCTTCAACTTCAATATTCAGTAATCTCGATTATTGAGGTAACGCATGCGGGAAGCTGCAAGGCTTCCCGCATGCACCCCGGGTTTGGCTTTGCTGAATGAATTAAATCCAACGCTTTAATTCATTCCGAAGAGCATAAACTATTATTGAGGTAGCTAAATGACCAATTACATTATCCGTCGCTTACTACTCGTACCGGTGCTCCTGTTCGGTGTCACCCTGATCATTTTCGGGATGCTCCAGGCGCTCGGTCCGGTGGAACGCTCGGCTTTGTACATTCGGGACTTTCCCAAGAATGACAAGGCAGTGCAAGGCGTGATTCGAAAGTATGGATTGGATAAACCATTCTGGGTGCAATATTGGATCTGGTTGAATGGCCGGGTGGACACCGTCACCGGCCAACGGCATGGCGGCATCCTGCATGGTGACTTTGGTTATTCGCGCACCGCTTCACAGCCTGTTATCGATATCATTAAAACCCGTTTCCCCAATACCGTCGAACTGGCTTTATGGGCTGTCTTCCCCGTCCTTTCGGTGGGTATCTGGCTGGGGGTCCAGGCGGCCATTCACCAAAATGGCTGGGTGGACCAGTTCGCCAGGATATTCAGTATTGTGGGTACCTCTTTCCCGACTTTTGTGTTTGGCTTATTGGTGCTGATGTTGTTTTATGGCGTGTTGGGCTGGTTCCCGCCCGGCAAGATGACGGATTGGGTAAACCAGCTTATTCTCTCACCCGAGTTCCATCGCTATACAAAATTGCTCACGATAGATGCTCTGCTGAATGGACGCCTGGATGTCTTCTGGGATGCCATCAAGCACATGATCCTGCCCATCCTGACGCTGTCCTACATTAACTGGGCTACCTTTGTGCGTGTCACGCGCTCCTCCATGCTGGAAACGCTGCGCATGGAATACGTGGTTACCGCCCGCGCAAAGGGGTTGAAGGAGAAGGACGTCATCAACAAGCACGCCCGCCCGAACGCCATGATCCCCATCACCACCCTGGCAGGTTTCCAGGTTGTAGCCCTGTTGGGCGGCGTGGTCATCACGGAAACGGTCTTCAATTATCCCGGCATTGGACAGGCCGCAGCAGCCGCCGCACAACAGTTGGATGTGGTCACCGTGCTCGGTTTCGCCATTTTCAATGGCCTTATCCTCATTATCGCCAACCTGGTTGTGGACATCCTCTACGCCACAATCGACCCGCGCGTGCGCCTGTCGTAAGGAGACTTGAATGACAACAACTACAGTCCCGAGTGGTGACAATAGTTTACTGAAGGAAGCTCTCCCCGAGCGCAAGATCAGCCGCCTGGAAAGGTTCCTGGGACCGGAGAACTATCGCATTATTACCGGCCTGCTAAAGACGCCAGCGTCCATCCTGGGTTTTGTTTTCATCGGATTCTTTATCCTGATCGCCATTTTTGCACCTGTGATCGCACCCCCGGTCAAGTCTGATCCTTACATGATGCCGCGCGACGGCTTTTCTGCCGAACCAAAGGACATGGGCGCAAAATGGGTCAAGAACGTACCAAAGGTTCCTTTCTGGTACAAGACTATTACCGGAAAAGACGAATGGGTACATATTTTTGGTACCGCCCAGGGACAGTATGATATCTTCTACGGCATCATTTGGGGCACCCGCACAGCCTTCAAGACCGGCTTGCTGGTAGTTCTGTCCACCTTCCTGATCGGCGTGATCGTCGGCTCGGTTTCTGCATATTACGGCGGTCTGGTGGATAACATCCTCATGCGTATTGTGGATATCTTCATGACGCTGCCGTTCATCCTGGCAGCCCTGATCATGTCGGCGGTGCTCACGCCTGTGTTGGGGAGGAGTATTTTGCCAGCCATGATTGCATTGATCTCCTTTGGCTGGATGGGTTATTCGCGCGTGATCCGCGGGGATATCCTCTCGGTCAAGGAACGCGATTACATCCTGGCAGCGCGCGTCGTGGGCGTCAAGGACGGCCGCATCCTCTTCAAGCACATCCTGCCCAATGCCATCTTCCCCACCCTGGTGTTGGCCAGCCTGGGTATCGGCGATGTGGTGCTCTCATTCGCTGCTCTCTCGTTCCTGGGTGTGGGTACCCAGGTGGGCTTTGCGGACTGGGGTCAGATCCTCAGCTTCGCCCGCAACTGGATCACCAGCCTGGGCGATTACTGGTACATCGTGGTCTGGCCGGGTCTCACCCTGATCCTATTTGTGCTGGGTTGGAACCTGGTGGGCGATGCACTGCGCGACGTGCTTGATCCGCGTATGCGCGGCAAGTCATAAAATTGTGCTAAAAGCCCCACAACC
The DNA here is from genome assembly GCA_035403345.1 of Anaerolineaceae bacterium. GTDB lineage: Bacteria > Chloroflexota > Anaerolineae > Anaerolineales > Anaerolineaceae > UBA6107. The sequence goes on along the minus strand of DAONEZ010000050.1, from coordinate 829 downwards.
CCCGCTCAACCGGGGGTTGTTTTTTATGCTTTATAATTGGAAAACTGATATCAATTATCTACATTGAGGAAATTGAATGTTGAAGTCCGCCCGCCACCTAAAAATTCTCACCAGCATCCTGATCGGGATGATGATATTGACCGCCTGCGCATTGCAGGTCGGAGTTTCACCCACCCCCACTCCCACGCAGTTGCCAACGCATACTGCGACACCTGAACCGAAGAAGCTCACCATTTGCATTGGGCAGGAACCAGAAACACTCTTCCTATACGGCAGTTCCTCGCGTTCCATGTGGAGCGTGCTGGAAGCGATTTATGATGGTCCCATCGACACCGTAAATTACCAGCCTGTGCCGGTTTTGCTGCAGGAACTCCCTACGCTGGAGAATGGCGGCGTTACCCTGCGCACAGTGTCCGTGACCGAAGGCGACGAGGTGGTGGATACGGACGGCAACTTGGTAGCCCTGGCCTCCGGGGTTAAGGTGTTCGCCGATCTCTGCACCTCCCCCGAGTGTGCGGTCGAGTGGGACGGCACCTCCCCCATGAGTGTGGTGCAGATGGTAGTAAGATTCAAACTGATCGACGGCGTAAAATGGTCGGACGGTCAACCTCTGACGGCTGAGGATTCGGTATTTTCCTACACGGTCAGTGCCGACCCGGCCATGCTGGTAACAAAGACCAACCTGGACCGCACCGCTTCTTATACAGCTGTGGATGCAGTGACGGTTGAATGGGTCGGGCAGCCCGGCTACCTTACGCTTTCACCCTCATCCTTTTTCTGGATCCCCCTGCCGAAACACCAACTCTCAGATCTGACCGCTGAACAGATG
>DAONEZ010000049.1:0-9407 GCA_035403345.1 Anaerolineaceae bacterium | reverse complement strand
GGCAAGTTCCGCCTGGATGCGCTGCTAACCCCCACCACCCCCACGACCGCCTTTGAAATGGCAAAGGTGTACGGCGATTCCGTGCTGATGCAGTACGCCGATCAGCTCACCGTGCCAGCTAATCACGCCGGCGTGCCCGGGCTCTCGCTGCCCGGCGGGCTGGATAAGGACGGGCTGCCCATCGGCATCCAGCTGCTGGGCGCGGATTGGACGGAGGACAAGCTCTTCCGCGTCGGCCGGGCGTATGAGATAGCGACTGAATATGAACCCTGGCGTAAATCCAAGCCGGAAGTGCTGGAGAAGCTCCCCTGAAAAGGTTGTTTTTACCTTTTCAGAACGGAAAACCTTGAAAAGGTTTGGAACCTTTTCAAGGTTTTCCCCGACAGATCCGAAAGGATAGAGTTCACTTGGATCCTGTGTTTCTGCATTACTACAACCGAGGCGTGAATCGAGGTCCTATCTTTTTTGATGAGGAAAACTTTCTCTACTTGACCGACCTGATGTACCGCTTTCTTCCTTTTTATAAGGTTGACCTGGTGGCATATTGCTTGATGCCAAACCATTATCATATTCTGCTGGAAGAAATTGAATTGAAACAAGCCTCCCGGTTCATTCAACGGGTGTTCAACTCCTATACCCAGGGGATGAATAAGTGTTACTCCAGGGTGGGAACGCTCTTCCAGGGTAGCGCAAAGCATACCGAAGTCTCGATCGATGATGACCTGTCGACTGTGGTTGGATACATCCACCATAATCCTGTCGCGGCAGGACTGGTCAAGGATGCTTCAAATTGGAAATACAGCGATCTCAATGAATGGGCCGGCAAGATAGGTTCACCACGTAAGGTTATACAATATCGTGATTTATTATTTGGACCAGAGTTTGATTATTTGGAATTTGTTGCAAAATATAGAACTTAACCATAACCCTTGAAAAGGTTTAGAACCTTTTCAAGGGTTAAAGCAAATTCGCGGAGGTTACATGAACCAATACGAAGCCGTCATCGGGCTCGAGACCCATATCCAACTGAACACCACCAGCAAGGTCTTTTGCTCCTGCAAAGCTGACTCGTGGTACGACGCGCCTAACACCAACATCTGCCCGGTGTGCTGCGGGCTGCCGGGCGTGCTGCCCGTGCTCAACAAGGCTGTGGTGGAGAAGGGCGTGCTGCTGGCCCAGGCCATGCACGCCGAGATCCGCCCGCTTTCCTATTTCGACCGCAAGAATTACTTCTATCCCGACCTGCCCAAGGGTTACCAGATCTCCCAATTCGACCAGTCCCTCGCCAAGGGTGGTTATCTCGACCTGCCCATCCCGGCAACCGCTTCCCCCGACAAGCAGCCCTACACTCGCCGCGTGACCATCTGGAAACTGCACATCGAGGAGGACGCCGGCAAGACCAAGGTCGCCAACAACCGCCGCTTCATCGACTTCAACCGCTGCGGCGTACCGCTGGTGGAGATGGTCACCGGCCCCGATCTGCGCACCGCGGACGAAGCCGCCCAGTACCTGATGCGTCTGCGCCAATTGCTGCGCTGGCTGGGCATCTCCGAAGCCGACATGGAAAAGGCGCATCTGCGCTGCGACGCCAACGTGTCCATCCGCGTGAAGGGCGAAACCGTGCTCAACCCCAAGACCGAGATCAAGAACGTCAACTCGATCGATGCCGTGCGCGAAGCCATTGAACGCGAAGTGGAACGCCAGATCCGTGAAGTGGAAGCCGGTCACCGCATTGAAGCCTGGACGCTGGAATGGGACGAGGACACCTGCACGCTCAAGAAGATGCGCTCCAAGGAGACCGAAGCCGATTACCGTTACTTCCGCGAGCCGGACCTGCTGCCCATCCGCATGACCGATGAATGGAAGACCGAGATCCTGGCCAGCTTCCCCGAGCTGCCCCTGGCGCGCAGGGCGCGCTTCGTGGAGCAGTACAAGCTGCCCGAGTACGACGCCGACATCCTGACGTCTGAACGGAAATTATCGGATTACTACGAGAACACTGTGCAGGCTTACGGCGGCGACCCCAAGAAGGTCTCCAACTGGCTGATGAACGATGTGCTGCGCATGATCAACGAGCAAAGCCTGTCACCGGACGAAATGAAACTCACCCCGGCGGCGCTGGCGGGCATACTGCAACTGGTGGACAAGGGTACCATCAATATCAACACCGGAAAAAGCCTGCTGCAGAAGGTACAGGACACGGGTAAAGCCCCTGAGCAGATTGTGACTGAGGAAGGACTTGGACTGGTGAGCGACGATAGCGCCATCCGCGCGGTGTGCGAAGAGCTGCTGGCTGAGAGCCCCAACGAGGTGGCCAGCTATAAGGCGGGCAAGGTCACTCTCATCGGGTGGTTCGTGGGCGGCGTGATGAAAAAGATGCGCGGCAAAGCGGATGCGGCCCTGGCGAGGAAGATTTTGGAGGAGTTGCTAAACTAATTCTCTCGCAAAGACGCCAAGACGCAAACCTATGCTCGCAAAGACGCAAAAAAGCCTAATATAAGTAAAGACGCAAAGAGCGATTTATGCACGAAAATGATATTGCCAGGATCGTGGTTGACGCTGCATATAAGATCCACTCACAATTAGGTCCCGGTCTGCTTGAATCCGCATACCAGATAATTCTCGTCTACTAACTACGCAGACGGGGACTCAAAGCGGACACCGAAGTTTTGATGCCTGTGAAATATGAAGGGATTTCGGTAGAAGCAGGATATAGGGCGGATATTGTAGTAGAAGATCTTGTCATACTTGATTTGAAATCAGTCGAAGTTGTTTTAGATCTTCACAAAAAACAGCTATTGACCTACCTGAAAGCGTCTGGCAAACGTTTGGGTCTATTAATCAATTTCGGGGCTCCCTATATCAGGCAAGGAATCACACGCATTGTAAATGGGTTGGAATTATAAAGAGTTCTTTTGCGCCTTATATTAGATGGTTTTTTGCGTCTTTGCGAGAAGTATTCTTACAGCTTTGCGAGAAATCTTTTACTAAATATCTCCCCACTTTGAAGTTATGACCCCCAAACCAGCTTGCGAGCACGGGCATGGTCTTTGCGATTAACATAAATCGAGTAGATAACCATTGGCTCTGGGGCAGTATTCACTACAGGCATGGACTTAACATAGACGTGTGAATCCTGGCTTCCCCCAAATCGCCCGTGGGTTAGCTTCATCTCAAATTTAATATTGTTCCGGACGAGTATGGACTTTATCCTGCTGATCTCTTCAGCAGAAGTATCTGTGGCGAGTTTTTTCATGAATACAATGATCATTTTTTCCTTCCCTAATCGTATAAGAACCGCCCGATTATTTACGCAGACCAGGCTGAGGAAATACGCTTAAAGGTAACCGTTAGCTCCTCGGGGATCACCCGCGTCTCCCCCACGGTTGAAATAAAACTGGTATCTCCCACCCAGCGCGGAACGATATGGATGTGCGCGTGTTCGGCAATACCCGCCCCGGCAGCCTCGCCCATGTTGATGCCCACATTAAAACCCTGCGGATGATAGACGGCGCGTAAGGCTGCCAGTGCCTGCGTCACCAGTTCGATCATCTCCGCACGCACTTCAGGGGCCAGGTCCTCGATGCTGGGTACGTGCAGGTTGGGTACGATCATCAGGTGCCCGCTGGTGTAAGGGTAGCGGTTGAGGAGCACGTAAGCTTCCTTGCCGCGGTGCACAACCAGATTTTTCTCGTCATCTTTTTCGCTTACAGCGTTGCAGAAAACACACGTGCCGGGTTTATCAGCATCGGTAACATAGCGCATGCGCCAGGGAGACCATAAGTTTTCCATTTTTTCACCTTTACATAATTCTACACTTTTTACCAATCTCAAAGAGAACCAAAGTGTTGACAGTCTCAACCAGTGAATGTATCCTTAATTCCGATGCTCCAGCCCTCCCTTTTTCCCCCTCAATCCCTGTCGGTCAGCGAGATTAACCGCTACCTGCGTGAGCTTTTTGAGAGCGACGAGATCCTGTCTGACGTCTGGGTGCAGGGCGAGGTCTCCAACCTGGCACGCCCGGCCTCCGGGCATGTGTACCTGACGCTCAAGGACTCGCTTTCCGCGCTCAAATGCGTCATCTGGAAGCAGACCACCATGCGTTTGCCGATAACCCTGCAGAACGGCATGGCGGTGGAGCTGCACGGCTCGGTCGGCGTATATGAACGCGACGGGCAATACCAGCTTTACGTGGACGCGGTGCGCCTGACGGGCGAGGGCGCTCTCTACCAGGAGTTCCTGCGCCTGAAGGCCCGCCTTCAAGCCGAGGGGTTATTCGACGAGGAGCGCAAGCGCCCGCTACCCGAACTGCCGAAAAAGATTGGTATCGTCACGTCTTCCACTGGCGCAGCCCTGCAGGACATCCTCAACACCTTGCGCCGGCGCTACCCCCTAGCTGAGGTGGTGCTGGCGCCCTGCGCCGTGCAGGGTGCGGAAGCCATCCCGCAGATCATTGCCTCCATAACCGCGTTGAACGCCGAGCCCGGCATCGATGTGCTGCTCCTGGCGCGCGGCGGCGGCTCACTGGAGGACTTGTGGGCTTTCAACGACGAGAACGTAGTACGCGCCGTGGCAGGTTCGCGAGTGCCGGTCATCACGGGCATCGGACACGAGACCGACTTCACCCTCTCGGACTTCGCCTCGGATACCCGCGCACCCACCCCCACCGGCGCGGCTGAGATCGCCGTGCCGAATGTGACTGACCTGCGCGACCAGGTGAGCGGGCTGGCCACCCGCCTGGAGTATACCCTGCAGCGCGTGGTAGGGCTGGAACGCGGCAACCTATTGGACCTGCGCTCTCGCCTGGAAAAACTCTCCCCTGCCTGGCAGTTGCGCAGCGACCGCCAGCGTATGGATGAATTGGCGGGCAGGCTGGACTCGGTAATCGCGCACAGCCAGCAGTTCAAACACGCTGAACTGCTCAACCTGGGCAAACGCCTGATCAGTTTGAACCCTTACGCGGTGCTGCAGCGCGGCTACGCCATCGTCACCGATGCGCAGGGCGGCGTGGTGCGCAGCGTCAACCAGGTGCGGCGCGAGGACGTGCTGGATATTCGTGTATCAGATGGTGATATTCTGTCCCGGGTGTTATCCGATCCGTGTGATGGAGATTCTGGAGGAACCAACAATGGCAAAGACTGAACCCCAACTAGCCGACATGACCTATGAACAGGCGTTCAAGGAACTTGAAGGTATCATTGAGTCACTGGAAACCGAGCAAAAACCGCTGGAAGAGTCACTGAAGATCTACGAACGCGGGCAATTGTTGCTGCAATACTGCACCGCCCTGTTGGACCAGGCTGACCTGCGCATCCGCCAGGTGAACCCCGCTCCTGGCGAGTAGGAAAGGCTCGTTATCAATGGTGAAGTATTTTGAACTGATTGCTTGCGTCGTGGGATGGTTGATGGCCTCCCTATTGAAGGTACCCACGTATTACATCCTGCACAAAAAAATCAACCTGGCGCAAGCCTTCGGCACCGGCGGCATGCCCAGTTCCCACTCCGCCACGGTGACCGCCACTACGCTGGCTATCGGGCTCAACAGCGGCTTTGACCACCCCGCCTTTGCCATCGCCTTTGCCCTCTCCATGATCGTCATCTACGACGCCGCCGGGGTGCGCCGCGAGGCTGGATACCACGCCGTGGCGTTAAACAAACTGATCGATGAGTACGTCAAGAACCCGCTCATCGATCAGAAGAAATTAAAGGAAGTCATCGGTCACACGCCGCTGGAGGTGCTGGCCGGCATCGCCACCGGCATCCTCAGCACCCTTGTCTTGTGGCTCATCCTTCACAAGTAACCACAAAACACACAAAATACACAAAAAATTAATAAACAATCCGTTCAATCGCAACCTTTGGATAATTTCCAAAGTTTACAAGTAGACCAAGCTTGAAACCTGAGATCCGCAAGTAGTTATGAATTTGCGCTCGAAACTCGTCTGTTATATCCCTGGCTGCCTTTAATTCAACAATTATTTTGTTATAACAAACAAAATCAGGACGATAAGTGAGTGGAATCTTCTCTCCTTTGTATGAAATTTCAAATTCCGGTTGACTGACAAAAGGAATTTTTCGAAAAGTGAATTCACGAATAAGGCACTCTTGATAGACAGCTTCGAGAAAACCAACTCCTATTTCTTTATATACCTCGAATATTGCACCTTGAATGAGAAAGCTTTCCTCTCGAAATATATAAGTCATCGTTGGGTTCCTCAAAGGCATTGTCATATTTTTCCTTTTTGTGTGTTTTGTGTATTTTGTGGTTATTGCTCTTAATATCCCAATTCATCCAGTGTTTTCTTGACGTCCTGTTCACCTTTCTTTCCCTGCAGGTCCTTCCAGAAATTGTCATCATACCTTCTCGACTTGACCAGGATGGGCATGGGCACGCCCCAGCCCAGCAGCAGCACCTCTTCCTTCGGCTGCAAGCGCGCCAGCATACCGCGCAGGGCATCCCGCCCGGCCAAGCCGGAAAGTACCGCGGCGATGTCGTTCTCGTCCCCCAGCCAGCCGGAGACACGCGTACCCAGTTGCGACATGACCTCGTCGTAGATCTGCGAGGGGCGCTGGTCGATGATGAGCAGGGTGACGTAATACTTTCGCATCTCGCGTGCGATGGTGCTGAACGAAGTCTGCGAAGCCATCTCGCGGTTGAGCAGCTTGTGCGCTTCCTCCACTGCCACCACCAGCGGGCGCGGTTCTTTCTCGCCCTTGCTGCGGAAGTCGTTGGTCATATCCTCCCAGGCATCGCGGATCTTGCGCGTGAGCAGGTTGGAGACCAGCAGGTAATCCAGGTCCTGCTCATAATCGCCGAAGGAGAGCACCACGTGCTGCCCGGCTTTGAGTGCGTCGATCACATGCCGCAGCGAATTGGGCACTTGTTTATCTTCCGGATCGCGTGCCACGATATAGGGTTTGTCGAATATCTTGCGCAGTTTGTTGTGCAGCCCTTCCGCCGCGGCAGGGTTGACCCCCTCCTGGTTGGCCCAGTAGGCCACGCTGCCTGGAGCGGGTATCTTCTTGCCGTTGTCGTCCTCGATCATAGCGCCGTTCAGCATCTCCCTGAAGCTGCGGAACCAGTTGGCGGGTCCAAACGAATGCAGCAGGGCTTCCAGGGTGGTGGAGGTGGTCTCGCGCAGGTTCAACTCACGGGTGAGCAGCTCAATGTCCTCAGGCTGGATAGCGGACTCAGTGATCTCCAGGTGGAAATCGGGCACGTGCTTGCGGATGGTGGTGTCGCGTCCCAGCCCCACCACGCGCACCCGCCCGGCGAACTTGGAGCGCAATCCGACGACTGACTTGCCTGTATCGGAGGCTGTGTCGTCAAAACCGTACTCATTGTGCATATCAAAAATAAGCACAGATGCTGCATTATGCTGGATGAGTCCGGACAGGATGATGCGCGTGAGGAAGGACTTGCCCGTGCCGGTTGCGCCGAAAATGCCCGAGCTGCGCTGCACGAATTTGTCCAGGTCGATGCACACCGGGTGATTTTGCTCTCGCGTTTGCCCGATCTCGAAATTACCCTTCTCATGCGGATCTCCGAAGATCTCTGCCACGTCCCCCGCGGATGCCAGGCGCGTCACAGCATGATGCGCCGGCACGGTCTTGATGGGCAGAGGGCGCGGAGCGTTCTCGCCCTGGTGCGCTTTGGCCCAGGCTTCATAATCGTCCGAATCCAGCGCCGGACCGCGCTCCAGCATCAGCGCCGGCAATACCTCCAGGTTGGTGTAGAGCGTCTGCCCGGCCAGGATGCGCGCGATGTCCGCAGACAGGCGCTGGTTGCTCTGGATCTCGGCATAGCGCGGGTCAATGGCACCCAACTGCAGATCGGTCACCAGTCCATAGAACTGCCAGGCACCGCTTTCCAGCACCACAAATCCGCCCTCCTGCACCTCGCTGGCGGGTCGCGTGAGGCGCACGAACAGGTTGGCTTTCAGCCCGCCTCCAATAACGTATCCTATGGGCTTGTTGTTCTGATCCTCGGGTGCTAATTGCTTGTTCAAGTCGTAAGTTGTCATGTAAGCTTCTCCTCCCTATAGGATCTCTGAAACTGCGGTGAGCACGTCCATCAACTGCGGGTAATCATCCTTGAGCAGTGCCACCACTTCGTTGAGGGTACCCTGCATCAATTGTGCTGCATCGCCCGGGCGCGCCGCACCCAACACCTGGCGCAGGTGCGCGGTCACCAGGTCGGCCGCGGGCAAATCCTCATTACGCAGCAGGGAACGCAGGTAACTAAAGCGCCCGCTGGAGGTGAAGCGCAGCAACTCCTCCGCTTCACAGGCAAAGATCTCGTCCAGGGTGAGCGGGGGATGCGGGACGCGCGTTTGCGAGAGAATCCCGCCGCGTTCCCAGCCGATGAAGGTCACGCTCATCTCGATGGGCACGTTGCGGTTCAGGCGGTTGTCCTCGATGATCTCAGGCGAGACCTGCGGCACGCTGATCAACTGCCGCACCAGGCCGTCATCCTCGATGGCGATCTCATACACCAGCCCGTACAGCGTTGTCCCATCTGCCTGAGGAATGCGCAGCATGTCCCCGAAGGCAGGCGAGTCTTGCTGATCCACGCGGCAACCCACCGTGCAGCCCGTAGTATTGGCCCTCAATAATCTTCCAACGGCAATTGATCTCATTTGGTTTTCCTCGTTGTCCCAAGAATATCCTTATGGAATTGTTTTTCAGATTTCTGTTCAAGCGGTAGTCCCTGGCGCAGCAGCTCCGCCTGGATCATGCGCGAGAGTTCCTGTTTTTCGGGCAGCTTCACCACGGCGATCTCGTGCGCGCGCAGCAGGGGATAAGGGTATGGCACAGAGCCGATCTGCCGGGATTGCTCCACCAGCACGGACTGGAGCAGCGCCAACGCATCTGGATCCTCCACCACCCACAGCGGGATCTCCACGCGCGCGAAGGCCGGGCGGGAAGCTGAACCCACGTTCAGGTAGAAGAAGTGCAGGGCTGTGCGGCCTTCATATTTGTTACTGGACATGGATTGCAATTGGAAGATGGCCGATCGTTCCCCCGGCGCGAGCAGGTCTGCAAGCAGCATAATATCGGAAATGCCCAGGAATGCCCTGTCCGCACCCCTGCCGGTACCGCCATCCTCGCGCAAGCCCAGAAGGGTCACCAGCAGGGCAGCCCGCGGACGGCTGATGTATCCAGCGGTAATAACTCCTGCCAGGGCCAGATCCTGCAATGCAGCCATGTACTGACCGAATTCTCTGTCGGATTTTAAGCGCGGCTCGCCGAACAACTCCAGCGGCCCGTCGGTCAGGGTCACCACCGGCGCAGTTTCCTGCTGGGCCATTTTGGCCAGGATCTGCCGTTCGCGCACGTCGCGCAGCAAGCCCACCAGGTCTTCCGAAGCCAGCCCCGATTCGGTCTGCAGGCTGTCACCGTAACGC
>DAONEZ010000048.1:0-9444 GCA_035403345.1 Anaerolineaceae bacterium | reverse complement strand
CCTCAACCCGGAAGATGTGCCCAAGTTCCTCAACTCCCCCCAGACTGCCCTGTTCAACAAGAGTCACCTGCTTTATGGGCTCAGCCTGGGGCGCAAGTCCATCCGCGATGCAGACCAGGTGGTGATCGTGGAAGGCTACCTGGACGTGATTGCCTTGCACCAAAGTGGTTTCGAGAACACTGTCTCCCCCATGGGCACCGCCATGAATGAGGACCAGCTCAGGTATCTGAAAAAATTCACCCGCCGCATTGTACTGGCGCTGGACGCTGATACCGCCGGTGAGAAAGCCACCATGCGCGGACTGGAAATTGCCCGCCAGGCGCTTGACCGCGAGGGTGAACTGGTGTTTGATGCCCACGGGCTGCTGCGCAACGAAGCGCGCTTGCAGGCGGACGTGCGCGTGACCACCCTGCCGCCCGGGCTGGACCCGGATGACGTGGTGCTCAAGGACCCGCTGGAATGGAAACGTATCCTGGAGAATGCCAAGCCGATCGTTGTGCATGTGATGGATACCCTGGCAGCCGGTCAGAACCTGGAGGACGCCAAGGTGAGGTCTTCCATCGCACAGCAGGTGCTGCCGCTGATCGAAGATGTGCCCTCGGCTGTTGAACGCGATACGTACCGGCAGCAACTGGCGCGCCTGTTGCGCGTGGATGAACGCTCCTTACTGGGCAGCCAGAAGGTGCAGGGAAAAGCGCGGCCGCGCCCGGTACGCAGTGCCATGCCTGCTGAGCGCACAACCCGGGTGATTGAAGTGCGAGGAGATCAGCATACGCGCCAATTCGAGATCCATACCCTGGCATTGTTTTATAACCGTCCGGAGCGGGTTTATGACCTTGACCGGGCTTTGAAGAACGCCGGTTTGGAAAAGTTCTCCGCAAACGATTACGAGGATTCAGAGAATCACTTGTTGGCTGGCATCATCATCAAGGCGCTTAGCCAGGATGCACTCGAACCGATGGAATTTATCGATGAACACTGCGGAGATGAACTGGAAGACCGGCTTGCGTTGGTAAAGTCCGGCATCCCTGTAGATGAAAAGAATGAGGAAAAGATCATTGAGGACCTGTACCGCACGTTGGTCAACCTGCGCCTGGTGCGCTGCAACGTGGCAATGAATCAGTTACGTTTTCTACAGGGAGAGGAAGGCGAACCGACAGAAAAAGATGACCTGCAAGGGCTCGTGATGCAAAATATTGTATTGCGCGGAAAACTTGATAGAGCCCTGGCGTTGCCTGTTGTCAACCGCTAGCCAATTTTCCTTTATGGTATAGTTAATCAGCCGAATATGGATAAGTCCTTAATTGAGCCAACCAGCATTGACGCGGGAGATGAGTTACCCAAATCAAGAACCTCATCCAAAAAAACCGCCACTTCCCGGAAGAAGGTATCTGCTTCCCGGAAGACAGCACATGTCTCCACGAAAGCCGAGATTGGAAGTTTCCATGATACGCATTCACTAATGGATGATGGATCGCAGCAGAACAGTTCAGGAGAGGAAGTCCTGCCAGGGCAGGGTGGTCAGGAATGGGGAGATGTGTTGCTCGAAGATCCGCTGGAGGTACTTGAAAATCCGTCCATAGCGGTCGAATTAACCGAGGACCCGGTGCGGCTCTACCTGAAGGAAATCGGGCAGATCCACCTGTTGGACGCGGACGCTGAGTTCAGGCTGGCGGTACGCATTGAAGCCAATGTGCGCGTGTGTTCCTTAACCCATCATGTGAAACCGGCAGTGGACCGCAAAGGACATTACCGGGCTCTCTTTTCAGCGATCATTACCGACCTGACCACCTCATGGAACAGGCTGCAGGAAGATGCCGGGCGAATGGGAAACCACAGCACTCCCGACCTTGCCCTGACCTTGGCTGAGGCGATGCAACTGCGCCACAGTTGGCAGTCGGATGAACCTTCCTACCTTCACCACTACCTCGATAACGGATTGTGGGGCAAGGACCCCATTTGGGAGGAACTGGTCAGGCATGCCTTCACGTTCTTTCTCAGTATGTACCTCCTGCCTGAAAAACTATCCGTTTCCCTGTTGAAAGTCGTTACTGAAACTGGAATTATCCCGGAAACTCCCTGGCTGCTGCGGCGCCTTCCGGATGAGGCAGCGCTAAAGGAGGAGCTGGAAGGCATCCATAAGCGCGCCGAGGATGCCAACCAGGCATTGATCCGGGCGAACCTCAGGCTGGTGGTCAGCATTGCCAAGCGCTACCTGGGGCGCGGCATCTCCTTCCTGGACCTGATCCAGGAGGGCAACCTGGGGCTGCTGCGTGCAGTATCCAAGTTCGACTCAACACGCGGTTTTAAATTCAGCACCTATGCCACCTGGTGGATCAGGCAGTCCATCAGCCGCTATATCGCCGAACACGCTCGCACCATCCGCATCCCGGTGCACCTTTTTGAAGCCATCACGCGCATCCTGCGCGTGCAGCGCCGGCTGGTGCAGGAATTGGGCCGCGAACCGACAAGTGAGGAATTGGCACTGGAATCCGACCTGATCTCGGAAGAAGATGCCAATTTGATCAAAACATCGATACAGAATCACGAAACGATAGACAGTGAATTGCAGCGCCGATGGAACTGGTCTACACTGAAAGTGCAGCGCATCCTGCAATCCTCGGAAGAACCTATCTCGCTTGAAAGACCGGTAGGGGATGAAGAGAGCAGCCAACTGGGTGATTTCATTGAAGATGACGAGGCACTGGAACCCATGGACGCCGCGGCTCGCGAGATGCTGCGCGAGCAGGTGCAGAGTGCGCTGGCAGCGTTGTCGGAACGCGAGCGCCAGGTGCTGGAACTGCGCTTTGGCTTGATCGATGGGAAGGATCACACGCTCGAAGAGGTTAGCCGGTACTTTAATGTAACCCGCGAACGCATCCGACAGATCGAAGCCAAGGCACTGCGCAAGCTGCGCCACCCCACCCGCAGCCGGCACCTGCGCGAGTACCTGGGGTAAAAAAGTGATCAGGGACCAAGCGATCGAGAGAACTTGATTCCAACACTACTGGTTGCTGAGTAACTGATTACTTTTCCTCACTTTTCCCTTGACAATTTTCGCCTTGCACCCTCATTTTTTCCATGTTATACTGACTTTATAGGAACATAACCATTGTTAACAACCTTTACCTCATTGAGGTATTGGGGAAACAAATCCCTGACCTGAAAAAGTAAGCGCAACCATTCCCCTGGAGAAGGGTGGAGTGGCATAATCCCAATAACCTACGGACAATTCACATGAACATAATTGAAATGGAAAATGCATCACTGAGTTCACTGCGCAAACTGGCTGAAGAACTGAAGGTTCCGAACGCCAACCGCCTTAAGAAAGAGAACCTGATCATCAACATCCGCCGCGCGGAAGCCGAGAAGGAAGGGCTGGAAGTGCGCGGAGGTGTGCTGGAGATCACGCCGGAGGGTGTGGGCTTTCTGCGTACGAATTACTCCATCGGACCCGAAGATGTGTATGTCTCGCAGGCGCAGCTCAGGCGGTACGAAATGCGCATGGGCGATTTTGTGCTGGGAGTGGTGCGCCCTCCGCGGGATGCAGAACGACACTACGGCCTGCTAAAAGTTGAAAGCATCAATGGCATTGCGCCGGAAGAGATTCGCACCCGAAAAACTTTCGAAAGCCTGACCCCCGTTTTCCCGGATAAACGCTTTGACCTGGAAACCGACCGCTCGATCCTTTCTTCCCGCGTCATCAATCTCATTGCCCCCATCGGGCGCGGCCAACGCGGTATGATCGTCTCCCCGCCAAAAGCCGGCAAGACCACCATCCTGAAACAATTAGCCAATTCCATTTCTTCAAATAATCCCGAAGTTCATCTCATCATTGCCCTCATCGGCGAGCGCCCTGAAGAAGTGACCGACATGGACCGCTCAGTGGATGCGGAAGTAGTGGCATCAACATTTGACGAACCCGTGACCGCCCACGTGCGCACGGCAGAGATCACCCTGGAGCGCGCCAAGCGCCTGGTGGAGATCGGCCGCGACGTGGTCATCCTGATGGACTCGCTCACCCGGCTTGCCCGCGCGTATAACCTGGTGGTTAACCCCTCCGGACGCACGCTCTCCGGTGGTATGGATCCCTCTGCGCTTTACCCCCCCAAGAAATTCTTCGGCGCAGCGCGTAATATTGAAGAAGGTGGTTCACTGACCATTATCGCCACAGCCCTGGTGGATACCGGCTCACGCCTGGATGACGTCGTGTACGAGGAGTTCAAAGGCACCGGCAATATGGAATTGCACCTCTCCCGCCGCTTGCAGGAACGCCGCATCTTCCCGGCCATCGATATTGAACGCTCGTCCACACGGCGCGAAGACCTGCTGCTGGGGCCGGATGTGCTGCAGCGCGTCTGGTTGATGCGCCGTATGTACCTGCAGATGATCGGCAATCCTCCACAGGGAGCCGGCATGGATCCGTCCGTGGCGACGGAAGCCATTCTGCAGCGTATTGCCAAGACCAAGAACAACCAGGACTTCCTGGAAAATCTTACGGAGGATTAGTGAGCAGGAAAAAAATCGAGCCAGAAGCGCCGGTGGAGCAGCCCGCTCCGCAGCCTGTGCAACAACCTGCGACGAAAAGTAAACCGGCCAATCTCTGGAAGGATGCCCTGTCGTGGTTGGGGACTGTCCTACTGATCGGGATCATGTTAGCGGTGTTGTTTCAATACAACCCTTTCGTTTCACAAAAAGCAGCGGCAGAACCGGTCAGCACAGTATCACCTGATATTCCTTTACCCTCGTATGCACCGGCAGGAGCTGAGTTCTCGCTGGTACGGGCGGTCAGCCTGGACACCTATGTGCCCGATGGGATGCGTCACTTCCCGATCAAATACACCATCCAGGAAGGCGATTCGATCTTCGGAATTGCCAAACGTTTTAATATTAAGCCTGAAACCATCCTGTGGGCTAACTACGACCTGTTGAATGATGACCCCACATTCCTGGCCGTGGGCTGGAAGTTGACCATCCCGCCAACCGATGGGATCTATTACAAGTGGAAGCTGGGCGATACCCTTGAAAAAGTGGCTGAAAAATATAAAGCCAATGAAAGCGATATTCTCAGTTGGCCTTCCAACCGCCTGGATATCACCAGCCCGACCGTTGACCAGATCGATTATGTCATGATCCCGGGAGGCTCGCGCGAGATCCAGTCCTGGATCGTGCCGCTGCCATTTGCGCCGCGTTCGGGTGCCACTCGCGTCATCGCTGGTCCCGGGGGCTGCCAGGCACCTGCCACCGGACCGATCGGCTCAGGCGGTTTTTCCTGGCCGGTATATAGCAATTACCTTTCAGGCTTTGATTTCACCAGTTATCACCTGGGGATCGACATTGCAGCCGGGGATGGCACGCCCGTTTACGCTTCGGATTCCGGTACGGTCATTTATGCCGGCTGGAACAGTTCCGGATATGGGAATATGATCGAGATCGACCACAACAACGGATACCAAACGCTCTATGCCCACCTGTCCCAGGTGTACGTCAGTTGCGGTTCAAACGTTTACCAGGGCACAATGATCGCGGCTTCAGGAAGTACCGGAAAATCCACCGGCGCCCACCTGCACTTTGAAATTCGTTTCAATGGCGGGTTTGTGAACCCCTGGTCAGTACTACCCTAATTCCCATGATGGGAACGAGAGGAGCTGTTCATCAGCTCTTCTTTTTTTATAGCAGGTTTACCGGATCAGTGGTGATCTCTACTTGCAGACCCGCCCGGGCAGGGAGCTGTAAGGGTGAATCCTGTAGAAACAGACGAGGTTCCGGACTGCGAACCAGTACCTGCCAGCGGTAATACCCGGCGCGTTTTTCATAAAAGCAGGGTACCGGCCCGATGAGCGCATAGGCATTACTACCCTGTGTGTGGATGCGAGAATTCAACTGGTCTGCAATTGCCATGGCTGCCGACTGGGCACTTTTTTCGTCCGTACTGCGGATCTCCACCTTGAGCAGTTTTGTGTACGGCGGGTAATTCATCGCCTGCCGGTATTCCATTTCCTTCTCGCGGAACCCTTGCATGTCATAAGCCGCAGCAGCCTGGATGGCATAATGCTCCGGCTGGAAGGTCTGCAGGATGACCCTGCCGCCGCGCCCGCTGCGTCCGGCACGCCCCGCCACCTGGGTGAGGAGTTGGAACGTGCGTTCAGGTGCGCGAAAATCCGGCAAGTTCAGGCTGGTATCCGCCATTACCACCCCCACCAGGGTCACCAGGGGCAGGTCAAGACCCTTGGCAAGCATCTGGGTGCCGATGAGGATGTCGGCGCGGTGTTGGGTAAAGTGGTCCAGGATCAGGTCGTGCGCGCCTTTATAACGGCTGGTATCGGCATCCCAGCGTAATACCCTGGCAGCCGGGAATTGTTCCACAACCAGTTTCTCCAGGCTTTCCGTGCCCATCCCGAACTGGCGGATGTTGCTGCTGCCGCATGCGGGGCACTTCTGTACCATCTGGCGTGTATAGTTGCAGGTATGACATACCAGGGCTGATCTTGAAGTGTGAAAGGTGAGTTGCGTATTGCAGCGCGGGCAGCGCAGCACATAGCCGCATTCCCGGCAGAACACATGCGAGGAACTGCCTCGCCGGTTGAGGAACAGGATGACCTGTTCCTGTTTTTCCAGTACGCGACCAATATCAGCATGAAGAACCCTGCTGAGGGCGGAGCGGTTACCGGCTAATAGTTCCCGGCGCATATCCACCACCTGCACTTCAGGCAGATCGGAAAACACGGGCACTGCGGGCTGGGGGTCACCTGGTTTGACCTCAGCATGTGCCAGGATGCGCCTGGGAAGTTCAAGCACGGTCCATTGGTTTTGCGTAAACTGGTGCAGTAATTCCACCCCGGGTGTGGCGCTGCCCATCAGCAGGCTGCAGCCGGTGATATGGCTGAGCGCTATGGCGGTCTCCACGGTGTGATAGTGGGGTTGAAAATCCTCCTGGTGGTAGGAGCCGTCGTGACATTCGTCGATGATCACCAATCCCGGGTCAGGCAGCGGCGAGAACAATGCGCTGCGCGGGCCGACCACGATGGGCAGCCGACCGGAGCGAATACGCCGCCAGGTATCGTAGCGCTCGCCCGGCGACAGGCGCGAGTGGATCAGCCCCACCTGCCCCGGGAAACGCGCAAAGAAGCGCTTCACGGTCTGGGGAGTGAGCGAGATTTCAGGCACCAGGATGATGACACCCTTGCCCTGTTTGAGCGCTTCAGCCGCCGCGCGCAGGTAAAGTTCGGTCTTGCCTGAGCCAGTGACGCCAACCAGCAGGGTGGGCTCTTTCTTCCCGTGAGACTCAAGTTGAGCCTGGATGGACTGCCAGGCAAATTTTTGGTCCGCTGTAAGCGTTGGCGGAACGGTGAGCACAGGTTTCAGGCCTTCCAGCGGGTCGCGCCATAGTTCGGATTCGCCGATACGCAGCAGGCCGGCTTCAGCCAGCCAGGCGAGGTCGGCTGCGTTAGCACCTGTCTCGGCATACACCCAGGAGACATTCACCGGGATGGCCTCACGCGAGAGGAAATCCATCACGCGCCTGCGCCTGGCTGCGGCTTCAGAACCGGCGCGGCCGAGCACGGCAGGCTGGCTTTCCTCCCAACCGGGCGGCGCGCTGAACTGCGCGGTACGGATGAACCGGGGGCGCACGGCTGGCGGAGAAAGGACCGGCAGGCTCTCCACGACTCCTTTTTTTACCAGCGCAGGAAGGCTCGCGCGCCAATCCGTGCGCGGGAAGACCAGGTCGATCTGACGACCGCGCAGGTCACCCCGTTTTTTAAGCGTTTCGATCAATTGGAGTTGCATGGCCGTCAGACCGGTCGTGGGTGCGTCCGGCAGCAATTTGACCAGGTTATCCGCGTGCTGGCTGAGACCGGCTGGCAGCATGCTGTCGAGGCACAGGGAGAGCGTTGACAGGTTTTCCTTTGCCATCCACTCTGCCAGTTGTATTTGCCAGGGGGTCAGGCAGGGGTTGCTTTCGATCAGCGCAGTGATCTCCCTGGTTTCGGGAACCTCGGGCGTCTCGAGCAGGCTCACCACGATGCCTTGTAATGCCTGCTTACCGAAGGGAACGTTTACCAGGCTGCCGGGTTGGAGAGCTCCAAGCAGCGGGTCAGGAATGTGGTAGTCAAATAACCCGGTTAACTGGGGAATGTTGACGGATATACGCGCGTAATGAAGCATTAATGTGTTCCTTCTGATCAGCGTGTGACGGCTGCCGCTCCGTAACCTACCACCCGGCCGGTATCACCGGAAGCGTCTGCGGAGGTACTGTGGTTGAGCAGAGTAACAATCTTGCCGCCCAGCGCCTGGCAGGTCCACAACATCAGGGCCACCGCTCCTGCGCCGCAAGCGAAGCCTTTGCCAGTTCGTTCCGCCTCCAGCACGCCCTGCGGGGAGAAACTGGCTATGTGCTGCAGCATGACGGCGTCGTACGCATTGGCGGTCTTTTGATCATAAAAATGCGACAGGTCGGTGCTGGCGATTAATAACACTTTCTTATCTTTCAAGACATTGGCAAAAGCCTGTGCGGCACTTTGCAGCAACCCGGGTTCATGTGTCCGCACCATAATAGGGAAAAGCGAGAAAGGTGAATTCAACGCGGTCTGCAGGAACGGAAGTTGGATCTCAAGCGAATGTTCGCGGTCATTAGCGATGTGCTGCAACGGGATGCCAGTCATTTGCTGCAGGTTTTTCGAACATATTGAGACGATATCCTGGTCGATCTTGATCATTCCAAACGGGGTGGCATAGAACTCATGTGCACTGGTAATGAAGTCGTACGGGTAGTAGTCATGCAGGGGAGAGAATACGGCACACAGGTCAAAGCTCATGTCCTCCACGCAGCGGTAGGCATACCCCGCGGTCGCACCCGAATAGAAATAACCGGCATGCGGGGCGATTAGCCCCAGGACCTCTCCGGGTAGAGAGGGGATGGCTGCATGCTTTATATACCCGCTGACCTCACGTTCAAGCGCGGCAGGGTTAGCCGGGTACCACGATCCGGCGATTGGTGATGGACGGACGGGGGAATATGGACTCATATGCACCTCGTTGATCACTTAATTATACAGTTGCGATTTTCAGAATAAACAAGGAAACCCGGATAAGCCGGGTTTCCTTGTTTCATTATCCGTGTGGAATCTACTGGAGGAAATCCCAGGGATTCACTTTTCCATAAGTCTTATTGCGCATCTCAAAATGCAGATGCGGGCCGGATGAATTGCCGGTCGTCCCAAGAGTTCCAATGACGTCACCCTGGAAGACGAAACTGCCGCATTGAGACTGGATGGTATCCAGGTGAGCATACACCGTCTGCCAGCCATTGCCGTGGTCAACCACGATCAAGTTGCCATAACCATTGTTATTCCAGCCGGAATACACCACCACGCCATTATCAGCGGAGTAGATGGGATTGCCTATGCTGCCGGCGATGTCAATGCCGAAATGGTTGGTCGATGG
>DAONEZ010000047.1:0-9464 GCA_035403345.1 Anaerolineaceae bacterium | reverse complement strand
GATATATCCCGGCTTTCATCATGGATATCGGCTCATCATACCTCCTGGCATATAACTTTCCGATGCAGCGTATGACCATTAAGATAACCCATGCCGGCAAGGTGTACACACCCTCCTATCTATTTCTGATGCCCGGCATGGCATATGTCCAGATTTTGGACGGCGCGGGCAACTTTGTTTTCCTCCAGACTGGCGATAAAGTTGAGATCTCAGGCGCGGTCACTCAGACGATACCGGGCTTCACCATGGCATATGACCGCACTACCAAAGTCGTTTCGGGTAGTGCCCCTGCGAACCGTTTCCTGCAGGCAACCATGTATTCTGAGTACACGCACATGACGAATTCCAAATGGTTAAAGACCAACGCCAGCGGGAAGTTCTCATTTGTGATCACCAGCTTTGATCCCGATCCTTATGAATTACTCTATGGAACAATTCATTATACCGACAAGGTCACTGGTAACTCTTTCTACTACTACATGATGGAGTAAGATCGCGTCCGCCATCTTTCAACAAGCACACGAGGAGCGTTTGCTCCTCGTGTGTTGTTCCCACAATTCCTTGTTGTTGATTTATATTTCTTATCCTTCTTGAAGACAAACGATCATACCTGCCAACGATTTCCTGTTTCCGGTTCTACATACTCGATTCTTGATCTCTCCTGATTACTAAGTGCCTGATCACTGATCTCAAACTACTAATCATGGTCTAAATAATTCCAGAAATTCGCGTTAATTCGCAGATATCTTTTCTCCCGCGTGAATCCCCCCGCTGCCCCCGCGCTGCGAGCGCTGCTGGTGGATCTCGCCGGGCGGCACTTCCTCCACAGGCTCGCATATCACCGTCAATTGGACCAACTGGGCAATGGCTTCCCCCTTCTCCAACACCAGCGCCCTCCACGAGTAATTGACCACCTTGATCAGGATCTCGCCCTGGTAGCCGGCGTCAATAATGCCCGCGCCTGCCAGGTGATTGCTGCGTCCCTTGGGCCACACCTGCACCACGCTGCCCTCCGGCACCTCGCAGGTCACGCCGGTGTGTACCACGCGCTGCGAGAACGGCGGCACGCGTACCCGCTCATCCGCGTACACGTCCACCCCCGCGTCAGTGGGGTGCTTGCGCGAGGGTAATATTGCGGTAGGGGTCAATCGGGCAAATTTCATAGGAACCTCGTGAGGTAGTGATTTGTGATCAGTAATTAGTGATTAGGCAGTGTCCTATTTCAATCTGCAAGTATAGTACAATAATTTTCACTCACAACCTGATTACTGATTACGGATTTCGCCTCTTCCATGTCCCCTACACTTCCCTCCCGCACCAGCACCCAGATCATCGCCGCCGCTCACCGTCTCTTCCTCGAGCAGGGCTTTCACGGCACCACCATGCGCCAGATCGCCGGGGACTCCGGCGTAGCGCTCGGCTCGCTCTACAATCACTTCGCGGATAAGGACGACCTGTTCCGCGCCGTGTTCGAAGCCTACAACCCCTACCCCATCCTCATGCTAGCGCTGGAGAACTCGCAGGGACCCAATGCCAGCGAGCTGGTACGCACCGCTGCGCGCCGCCTGGTGACAGCCCTCTCCGCCCGCCCCGACCTGGTCAAGCTGGTGTTCATTGACGCCGTCGAATTCCACGGCAAGCACCTGGCCCAGGCCTACCCCGCCGTGGCTCCCGGCATGCAGAAGTTCGCCGATCGCCTGCGCCGTGATCCAGCCGTGCTGCGCCCCATCACAGATGACGGCCTGCTGCGCGCCTTCTTCGGGTTGTTCTACACCTTCCACATGACCGAGATGCTGCTGGGCAAACCTGCGGTGGAATCCGAAGCCCAATCCGCTGCCATTCAGGAATTGGCCGAGATCTACTTGCACGGCATCCTCGCCTGACCCCGGCGAATTTTCCACCAATTTCCCATTTAACCTTGACAGTATTACGTAATACTGGTATTATTAGCATTGCAGGAGGAAATCATGCTTCAATTGGAATTCTGGATCTCTGAGCTGGCGCAAAAAACGGGTGTTTCCGTGCGCACCATCCGTTACTATGTCGAAGAAGGCCTGCTCCCCCAACCCGAGGTCCGCGGTAAGTACGCGGTTTTCCACGAGGGCTACCTCGACCGGTTGGAACTGATCAAACAGCTCAAGGACGACTATCTGCCCCTCAGGGAGATCCGCTCCCTGCTGAATTCCATGAATGATGCAGAGATTTCCCTTTACCTGCAGCGCTTTCGCACCGATCCGGATGCAGCCCGCTCTTCACTGAACATGCTCCGCAGCCGGCCGTCGGATGAACGCATGTTGCGCGACAATGCTGAGGAGTACATCACCCGCATCATGCACAAGGGACAACCCGATGCGCCTGCGCAGGAGATTGACAAACTCATGTTCATGAACGAGATGCCACCGCGTGTTAACCGTCAGGTCACCCCATCGCCGGAGCGCGAGACCTGGCAGCGGATGGAACTGGCACCCGGCATCGAGTTGCACTACCGCGAACCGCTCAACAGCTCCAGGCGGCGGCGCATGAATCAACTGGTGGAGCTGATCGTTCAATTGCTCCAAAAAGAGGGAGGGCTTTAATGACCACAACTGATGGGAACTTATCGAATACCGGTATCAAGGGCAATCTCAAAGCCGACGCCTGGAAGATCTGCCGCGACGTGCCCACCGAGCGCGTGCTGCAGATCGAACTGACCACCCCTGCCCCGCGCACCAAACTGGACTCGCCCGCGCTCAACCTGGGCCTGGTCATCGACCGCAGCGGCTCCATGTCGGACGGTAAACTGGAACAGGCTAAGCTGGCCGTCAACCAGATCATCGACATGCTGCGCGAAAAGGACAGCGTCTCCGTGGTGGTCTTCGATGATGAAGTGAACGTGGTTGCCGAAGCGGAATCAGTGAACTCGCTCACTCGCAGCGAACTCAAACTGAATGTAAAACACATCCGTACCGGCGGATCCACTAACCTGGGCGATGGATGGTTGACTGGTTGCCAGCGCGTGGCTCACCGCCAGGCTTCCTCCAAAATCAACCGCACCCTGCTGCTCAGCGATGGCGAGGCCAACCAGGGCATCACCAACCCCGCCGAACTGGGCAAGCACGCCTCCGAGATCTTCGAGCGCGGCGTCTCCACCTCCACCTTCGGCATCGGGCTGGGCTTCAATGAACACCTGATGGAGCACATCGCCAACCGCGGCGGCGGCAACTTCTATTACATTAACAATGACAGCCGTATACCCGAACTCCTGTTTCAGGAATTCAGCGACCTGGCTTCTGTCACGCTCAAAGACGCGCGCATCCAGGTGGAGATCCCCGCCGGCACCAAGGTGGAACTGTTCGGCGAGTGGCGCTCAGAGAAGGTCGGCAACCTGCTGAATATCTACCTCTCAGACCTGCCGGGTAACCGCACCGTGACGCTTTTCCTGCGTCTGCTCATCTCTCCTGCCCCATCCGACTTCGACATGAACGTGCGCATGACCGGGCGCGGTGAATCCGATGAAGCCCTGGAAAGTCTGAACGTGCTGCATCTCACGCGCGCTTCCGAGGACGAGGTCAACCGCCAGCCCATCGACATGAGCGTGCTGCAGGCTTTCGCTTCCGTGGCAGTGGGTGAGATCGCCAATGAAGCCCTCAAGCTGGAGCGTGCCGGCAGGCGCGACGAAGCGCGCCAATTAATGGAGCGTACCATGCACCGCTATGGGCCTGCCATGCCGGCTTCCACGCGCGATCGTTACACAACCATGCGGGACGAGATCGGTTTGGGGCTGGACGAAAGCTCACGTAAGATGTGGAACGAGGACGCCTACCGCCTCAAGAGATTCCGCCACGAGGAGCAGCGCCCCGATCCAGACAAGCAGGATGACGAGCAAAAGTAGCTTTTTCCTTGACTGGCGGGTTTGAACGCTCGTTCAAACCGGAGGGAAGGTCATCATAGAAAGACCGGAGAAATCGTTTCTCCGGTCTTTTGATTCTCCCGATCTCGCATGTGTAATGAACGGTTGTTCATTGGTATACTATTAATCTATACGCAATCTTACTTGCAGTATCATTAAGGTATGTCCGCGCACATCCCTGTCGAAGTCGTCCCTTACGATCCCCTTTGGCCGCACATGTTCAGCCAGGAAAGCCAGCGCATCCTGGCGCTCATCGCTCCGTACGTCCAGGTCATCGAACACATGGGCAGCACGGCCGTACCCGGGCTGGCGGCCAAGCCCGTGATCGACATCCTCATCGGCGTGCACCGCCTATCTGATGACCGCTTCTTTCTCCCTCCCCTCGCTGATCTTGGGTATACCTACGTGCCTGAACATGAGACTGTCTTTCCCGAACGCCGCTACCTCCACCGCATCGTCGATGGCCGGCACACGCACCACCTGCATATGGTGAAACCTGCCAGCGAATTCTTCCGCGTGCAACTGCGCTTCCGCGACATCCTGCGCGCCCATCCCGAAGAAGCCGCGCGCTATGCCGCGCTCAAGTACGACCTGGCAGCGCGCTTCCACGACGACCGCGAAGCCTACACCAACGGGAAGTCCGACTTGATCACCGCCATTCTCGAGCGGCATGCCAGTGAAGATCTTTCGGGGTTGTACAACCAGTAGACTCGCTCCTTAGCCGTGGCTATAATTGAACAAAAATGAGGACTACTATGGACGCTTTCAACAAGAAACAATATCTTAACCTGGAAACAAAACGCCGGAATGGCGAAGTCGTGCGCACCCCGGTCTGGTTCGTTGCCGGGGACTCCGAATTGTACTTCACCACTGAACCCTCCTCCGGCAAGGTCAAGCGCATGCGCCGCGACCCGCATGTGCGCGTGGCTCCCTGCAAGGTCAACGGCGAGCTGCTGGGCGACTGGCACACAGCCACAGCCCGCTTCCTTTCTGCGGAAGATAGTGACCGCATCAACAAACTCATGACCCGCAAATACGGCTTGATGAAGAGCCTGTTCGAATTACTCCGCAGCAACCGCAACAGCCCGTCTTGCTTTGTCGCCCTGCGCCTCGAAGAATAGAATGCCTTGAATAAAGAGTGTAACCGTGGTTACAAAACTGCATACAGGAAAACCCTTGATGCAGTTTTTTCATCTTGGCCTGCAGGCATTTTCTGCATCTTAGCCAGCGTGCACATTCTGCCAGTACGCCTGTTGACAATTTCTGCATTCCCGCCGGAGGGAACAAAAAGCACTCCGGCCTGGATTCCCTTTCTGCCTTCAGGGCGCCGGAGTGCAATAATTGTCATTCTTCTGAGTGCAGCCGTTGCACCTCTTAAGCATGCAGAATCTGCACATCATTCAATGACTACTTAATTAACGACTTAAACAACTATAAGAACTTAACCGCCTTTGCGCTTTTTCCCTGTGCGCGTGATCTCATCCGGAAACACCAGGTTCCAGTCATAACGCGGACTGCGCGATGGCTGTTTGTATTGCCCCAGGTCAATACTTCCGATTTCATAATCAGAAAGAAAGCGTGCCAATGCCAGCGTAACCAGTTGACTGGCCGGCAGGCGCAGCTCCTCGGCCAATGAGCGGATGCTCTCGCGAATAGCCGGCGGCAGGTCGTAAGTGGCGCGCATGTCGCGTCGGGATTGGATCTTGGCGCGTTCCCGCGAGATGCGCTCGCGTTCCTTGCGCGGCAGTTGTGCTTCATTTTGCTTCTGCTGCATGCCTTTCAAGAGATCGGCCACCGCCGGGTCAAGCGTGGACCGGCGCTGTTTAGTATTGTCAGCCATTGATTACCTCCAGCATTTTCCCCAGCACCTGATGATATCCGCCCAGGCGCTGCTTGCCATCCCTGAATCCTTTGATCGCCGTTGAGAAAGGCGAGTAATCCCACAACGTTTGCCCATACGCCACCGTTTCACGCACCCGCGTGTCCTGCGGTACCGGCGGCCACACGTTAACCCCGAAGATGCGCGTGATCTCCTCGAACTGCAGAAAGGTCTCGCGGGTGGTGCGGTCAAAGAAGGTGGGCAGGATACTGTAACCACGGTAATGGTGTCCGCTGCGCCCGATCTCTGCCAGGGTGGTCAGGATCTCCTTCACGCCATCCACCGCCAGCGCATCCATGCGCGTGGGGATCACCACCCAGTCCGCCGCGATCAGACCGTTGATGTGCAGCACATCCAGCGAGGGAGCCATGTCCAGCAGCACCACCTCGTAATCGGTGGCGTGCAGCAGGTCGCTCAGGATGCTCTCGCGAAAGTCCGATAGAGTGATCTGGCGTTTCACCTTTTCGGTCTGCTTGTCACCCGGTAGAAGGTCCAGGTTGGGCCGCACGTGCTGCACCAGCTCGTCCAGTGGCTCTTCCAGGCACACCAGTCGGTAAAGACCGGGGCTCTTCTCCAGGCCGAAGGAAAGTGCCAGGTGACCCTGCGGGTCCAGGTCCACCAGCAGCGTGCGCATTTTCAAGCGCGCCAGCCCATCCGCCAGCGTTACTGCCGTGGTGGTTTTACCCACCCCGCCTTTTTGATTGGCAAACGCAAAAATGATCATAACTGGAATCAACCTCCACGCCGCTCAGCTCAGCGGTGAAAATCTGCCCTCAACCTTGGATAAGGGTCGCCACTGTTAATTATATAGGGTCACCCCTTGAAATACAAGGGTCGCCTCTGGTAAATTGGATCGCCTTTTACCAACGTCACCCCTTGAGCCCGCTGGAGGTCAAAGGACTGCCAATTCTTCACGACGCCTGGTATTTGTGAGCACCCCCGAAAGATGCGTTCCTGGAAAGGAAAGTCGGAAAGGACTGTCGAGGTAAAACTGGCGTAACCCTCCTGGTAACGATCGCCATGGCCGCCGGATTTTTATTAACGGATTCAACTATCCCTGCATTACTCTGCTCTGGTAAAGTGTAACCACGGTAACGCTTTTAAATAACAAAGAAGTGTAACCGTGGTTACACTTCCAGTCATTTTCTTACAATTACTCAGATCTGCTCAACGCCTGTCCAGTCGGGCACGGATCAGGCGGGTGAGTTCCTCAAGTAATTTCACTGCGTCCTTGCCGTTTCCTTTTACCACCAATGTATCCGCGATCTCATCCAGCGCTTCGTTCTGCTGGCTGCGGTCCAGTTCATTCAACGTCACCACAAAGCGCCGCATGGAACGTGCCGCCTGGTGACCGGGCTTCGGCAGGATGGGGGTGTAAGGCAGGCGCGGGGGTTTATCGGGCTGCACTGCTGGGGTGACGATATCCGCCACTTCCTCTGATGTCAATTGGTTCTGGATGCTCAGGCGGATCATGCGTTCCCACTGGTCGCGAGGTGCAGACAGGATCTCGCGCAGCACGCGTTCCGAGAGCCGGTAGCGGTCAGCCAAATCAAGTTGGATCGAGGGGAGTTGCAGGATGTTCAGCAATTGCACCATGCGCGGGCGGGTGAGTTGCATGACCGGGATGAGTTTGTCCCACATGCCGGTGGGCATACGCTGGGTGCGTGCCAGGCGGAAGTAATCATAATCATCCGCCAGCTCATGATCCGGCAGGATGCCCATCTCGGCCAGGATCAGCGACGCCACCTCACAGGCCTGCTCGACCGCGGAAGGCGGTTCGGCGTGCCGGTTTTCCAGCACCTGGCGCTGACGGGTGGGGTGTTCCACGCTCTCCACGCGCAGCAGGGGTTCCTCCTCTGCACCGGATGAGGCGTATTGCAGGCAGGCCGCCCAGTAGCGCCGTTCTCCCGTTTCGATCTGGAACAGGAATTCCCCCGACGGCTGCATCACCCAGTTGCCTGTGATGGACTTGATCTGCCCGTGTTCTTCGAACGATGAGCCCATCAGCAGCAGCTTGTCCACTTCCTGCTGCGTGCCGGGGTCGCTTTGCGCCAGCGCCAGCCATTCCATGGCAGCCTGGTAGCAGGTGATCTTGCCGTCAAAAAAGTCCGCGCGCACCTCGGGGGGCAGCAGCCGCCTGGGTTGGAAGCGGTCCGGCATCATCTGGCTGGGTTTCAGGCGTTCAATGCGCTCCACGGCCGGCGTGACCGTTTGAGCGGCAGATGTGGCGGTGGGTTGAACTTTTGCGCCGCCATTACCGCTTTTGCTCAGGTCGTCGAATGCGCTGAATCGTTTTTTAGGGGGCATGGTTGATCCTTCTGCTCATGACAGTGGAAAGCCTCTATCGCTTGCTGCGCTCCAGTACTTCTTCCACCAGGGTGGCATATTCCTGCGTGGCGCGAGAGCTGGAGGCGATATGATCGCTGGTGCGCGCCCGCGGCGGGCGGTAGGTGAACACGTCCATGTGGCTCGAGTGGGCGTACGCCAGGTCGGAGGATTTGTGGATCGGGGACAGCAATAATTTCTTGTAACGCTTCTTCAATTCCTCCAGGATCTCCTGGGTCTCGGAGCGCTGCTCCTCCACCATGGTGGGCAGGTAGCCCAGCACCTTGAGGTCCGGGCGGAAGTGCATCTGCACCTGTTCGATGGTGCGCTGCAATTCGATCAATCCAGAAACCCCCAGGTAGGAGGTCTCCACCGGGATGATGACCTGGTTGGCTGCCACCAGCGCATTGATCAGCAGGTCGCCCGTGTTGGGGGGTGTGTCGATGATGATGTAAGCATAGTCGTTTTGCACCGCACTTAGGGCGCGCTGCAGGCGTGTCTCGTTAGCCATCAAGGCCGGCAGCTCGCGCGCTGCCCGCACCATGGCTGCGCGCTCCGAGGGTACGAAGAACAGGTTGGCGTGGTGGTCGCTGCGCTGGATCATGCGCTGGATGGAGGGCGGGGGCGTCTCGATCAACAGCGCCGCCAGCGAGTCTCCAGTGACCGCCTGGTGATTTTCGTAGGCAGCCGCTAATAGGGCGTGCACCTGGGGGTCCATGTCCACCAGCAGCACACGGCTGGAGGAATTTTGGCGGTCAGCCAGGCGCAGGGCCAGACCTGCCGCCAGGTTGACGGCTGTGGTGGTTTTGCCTACCCCGCCTTTTTCATTTGCGATCGTGATCGTGATAGCCATTTTGTTTTCCGCAACTCAATTTGTGAGAATTATACACAAATTGTTGAGTAAACATATATTAGCATAATATTTGGTAAAATTCAACCAATTATGCTAAATAACAACAAATCAGAAGGAAATAGCTTAACTTACTTGATTTTAACCATTATTTGTGCAATAATATAACGGAACAAGGAGCACTTATGGCTGATTATTTGAACGATGATGAGTGGCGCCTGGTCCGACTGGACCGTTTAGGGTTGAAGGAAGATCCTTTTAAGCTCTCTGCCGATCCGCGTTACCTCTACCTCGGCCCGGAGCACCTGGCAGTGTACCGCCAGGCCCAGGGCGTCATCTCGCGCCGGCGCGGGCTGGCGCTCATCTCCGGCGAGATGGGCATGGGCAAGAGCTCCCTTGCCAGGCGGCTGTACGACGTCTATGCCTCCGAGGAAAAGGTGAACATCTGCTACATCCACACCGCCGCCTTCAAATCCGCCATGGATGCCGCCCGCCAGATCTCCCAGACCCTGGGCGTTCCC
>DAONEZ010000046.1:0-9496 GCA_035403345.1 Anaerolineaceae bacterium | reverse complement strand
CACCCCCCGCTCCGCCGGGCACAAACACGGATTCTTGCGGCGGGAAGAGCGCATATTTGACGCTGCTGTAGGCTTGCTGGAGATGATAGGACACGCGCGACCAGACCGGCGGCAGGCTGAGCACAACGACGATGAGGATCACCCCTGCAGCGATGCCCAGGAGTACCTTTTTCTTCTTAAGCATATTGGGATTATATCATCTGCGCGCAGGCAGCCCGCCGCGGCGCTAATCGATGCATAGACCGTCCAGTTTCGGATCGCGATAAGCATCCTGCAGTTCGGAGACGTCGATCGTACCGTCCGCGTGAACGGTCACATCCACGGACTTATCGATATGCGGGCCGCAGCCGCATAGGTAAGTGGCAAACAGGTGCACCTTGTAGCCATCCCCGGTATTCACTACATTGGTTTCCTCGATGGGCTTCTGGTAAAACTTGAGCCGGGGGATGTTATGCAGGTCATACACGGCTGTGTAACCGGTGGCAGCAATGGCATAGCTGAGCGCTTCATTTTCCGAGTCGATTGGAGCATAAAGCTGTGCCAACTTCTCCAGCGAATCCACCAGTACCATCTCGTCATTTACCAGGGCTACAAACCGCACGTACTGCCGCCCCATGCAACGCTTAACATGCACTGCGGGGATCTCAGGTTCATCGGCGAAGTGCACCCGCGTGCCAACGGCCAGCGGGTAAACCGGATCCAACCCGCCCAGGATATCACCTGGAGGCTGCAGGGAGTTAATGGGATACTCGATTTGCTGCAGCTCGGGCGGCAGGCAGGTGACATCTTCAAAACATCCCAACCCGGTAAAGTATGAATTATCGACGCTCAGCTCAGGCTTTGGATGCTGGATCACTTTTTTGAAAAGATTGAGGGACGGGAGGGAACAACCGCTGAGGGTGAATGCCAATACCAGCAGGACGGTCAAAACCTTTTTCATGCTTTCCTCCTGGTGAACCAAAAGAAGGGAACTGCTGAATTGATTGTAGCAAAAAACAGGCTGGTTTGAACGACCCTTTATTTAATAGGGAGGAGCGGGTGGCTCTGGAAAAATTTCCAGGTCAGGCGCGTGGCTGACAGGTCTTTGAAGGTGCTGCCGGTAAGCCAGCGCGGCAGCGGTCGGCCGCCCGGCCAGGTGTGTCCGCCGTTGTCGATGGTGTAGAACTGTACATCGGCTTTGTCAGCGCCAGCCTGGTACCATCGCCCAGTGACACCATCCGGGGCAGGCAGTTCAACCGGTTGCGGGCTACAGCCGTTCGCTGCGGACAGTGAAGCCACAAAATCCGGCAGCGCTGGAGAAGTGAAACCATTGCGGCGCGAGGTGTTCCCGGTGTAGCTCACGATCGGATCCCCGGTGCCGTGGTAAAGGATCATCGGGAAACGCCGGGAGGGCTGGCACTCCGCCAGGGGGTAAACATAATAACCCGCCACCCCGCCAACGGCTGCGATGCGTCCCGACAACTTGCACCCCAACGCGAACGCCATGCCACCGCCGTTGGACATGCCATCCACGTAGATGCGGGCCGGATCAAGGTTGTATTCTGCCTGCAGGTGGTCGATCAGTTCGGAAAGGAATTGCACATCCTTCAGCGTGCCTTCCGGATAACCCTCGAAGGCTGGCATGCGCCAGCGCTTGGGGTACCCGGTGCCGGAGGGATAAACCACGATGAACCCCTGTTCATCCGCCAGTTCGCTCCAACCGGTCATGCGGCTGTGGTGGGCTGGCCAATCGCTGAACCCATGGAGACTGATCACCAGGGGAACTGCACGATCGGGAGCATACCCCGCGGGCACGTGCAGGAGGTAGTTTCGTTCCTCATCGTTGGACACGCGCAGGCTGTCATAACTTTTCTCATCATACATCACGACTGTCCGGAAAACAAGCAGCCCCAGCAGCAGGGCCGCTGGAAAAGCGATGATAATGATCAACAGGGTCTTCAACCAGGGCGCCATGAGTGCTAGACCGTCTCTCCCCTGTCCTCTGGGGTCAGGGCTTTGCGTGCAATATCACGCAGCCGGTTCACGCCGGTGAAGAATTCGCGCATGATAACCAGCGATAGGTAACGTCCTACCGGGCTTGGCTGACTACGGTTGGAGCGCTGGAAGGCTCCCATCAAGTTGAAAAAGAGCATCTCCAGCCATAAGCCTACAGCCGGCGGCACGCCAAAACGCTGCCTGAAAGCCTGGCGGTCAAAGTTGAGCCCAAACAGGTCCATCATCATCTTGTAACGCATCTGCAGGTGGCGGTCGAAGGGCTGGATGCCGGTGAGGCCTATTTGTCCGGCAGCCACCTTGCGGCTGTACTCGTTCAGCGAGAAGGTACTGGCATACAGCGTCCCATCCAGGTAGGAAAAGACGCCTGATCCCACGCCCAAGTACTCCTCGCTATCCACAATGTACTCATCGATCATCTGCGTACCGTCGCGCGTGAAGGTCCAGGCCGACATTGGGCTGAAAGCCCCGGAGAGTTCATCGCAGATGATGCAATAGTACTGCGCCTCGCGTTCCGGTTTGAGCTTGCCTACGCTTTCCGCCATGGAGCGACTGACCGAAGGGGATGTCATGAGTGGATAGAACGTAGTCTGCTGTGCTCCGGAATCGATCACCAATTGCGCGTCGCGGTGCAGGATTTCCGGCGTCTGGCTGGGGAAGTTGAAGATCATATCCACGTTCAGGGAATCGAAGAAGGGGGCTGCATAACGGATATTCTCGAGGATCTTCTCCCCGGAGCCGAACTTGTCGAAGCGATTCATTTGCTTGAGCAGTCCATCGTCAAAACTCTGCACGCCCACTGACAGGCGCTGAACGCGGCCCTGCAATTGCTCCACGATCTCCGGCACCAGGTGGTTGGGGTTAGTCTCGCAGGAGACCTCCTTGACACCAAAAAGCTCGCGCGCCAGGTCGATGGTCTGTACCAGTTCATCCGGCAGGATGGTTGGAGTGCCGCCTCCGAAATAGAGTGAAGGGAAGGTGTATCCCAGCCCGGACAAGAGGCGCATTTCCGCGCGCAGGGATTTGAAGTACTCGCGGGCACGCGCCTGGTTGAGCACAAAGCGGTTGAAGGAACAGTACGGGCACAGGCTCTCGCAGAAAGGCACATGCGCATAAAGCGTATAGGTATGCCCCGGCTGAGGTGCTGGCAGCATGGATAAGGCAGTTGGCTTGAGCGACAGGTACTGCCGCGATGCATAGCGCAGGAATACAGTGAGCGCGCGTTCAGCCAGGTGCACAATTGGGGTGGGGGTAAAGGAGTCGGGGTTGGAATACATCGGTTTTTCTGATCTCAATTAATGAATCTGATGTTCTCATCAATAACAGGCATAAATTCTAACACGCAACCTCCAATTACACCCGCAGCCTGATGAATCTCCAACTGAATTGTATAAACCTATTGACTCTACAGTGGCTGTAGAGTGTATATACAAATAGTATTTAATTTCTTTTATCAGAACGGAAAGGAGAGCAAGATGGAAGTAGTCAAGGTTTCACGAAGGTCGTTTCTTAAGGGGGCTGCTGCCGGTGTCGCTGGTATGGCGGCTGCAGGAGTGTTGGGCGGCTGCGCACCGAAGGTTGCGGAAACCCAGGCCGCTGAGCCCGCTGCCGGGGCGGCTGCTGCTCCGGCCGATGGAGGTACTGGCGTTCCAATGCTCTCGCCGGATTCTGAGTTGTTCAAATGGCGCATTAAACCAGAGGAACCCTCAAAATTCGCCGAGGAGAAGAGCGCGGATGTGGTCATCTGCGGCGCAGGTGTCGCCGGGCTGATGGCTGCCCGGGCTGCCGCCGAGGAAGGCGTGAAGGTTCATGTGGTTGAGAAGAAAGCCAACTACGATGTACATGGTTTCCAGTGCGCCACTGTTAATTCGCAAATGGTCAAGGACCTGGGCTTGGAAATCGAGCCCATGGAGTACTTCAAGGACTACATCAAGAACCAGCAGTTGCGCGTCAACCAGGAATTGATCAGCATGTGGGTGAACAAGTCCGGTGAAGCCTTTGATTATTATGAACAAATCATGCCGCCGGCGGGCAATGACTGGAAGACGGATTACCGCGCCGTCCTGTATGCCCCGCTGCCGGCCAGCGCTGCTGAAACCCACGCCACTGAACTCTACCATGCCTACATCGGCACAATTGACTTCAGCTATGAAAGCTGGGCCTATGCCGGCAAACTCCTCTACGAGAAGTGCCTTGAATTGGGAGTAAAGTTCGACTTCAATACTGCAGGGTACATGCTCACGCAGGATAAAAACGGCAAGGTCAACGGTTTGATCACCAAGGATGCAGCTGACGCCACTATCTTCAAGAAATATAACGCCAGTAAAGGCGTCATCCTGGCATGCGGAAACTATGCCAAGAATGTCGCCCTGGTCAACGACCTCTGCATCGGCGACATTATGTGGGCCATGCGTAACAATGGTTCGGTCAGGTACAACGGTCTGGCAGCCAACGACGGTGATGGTCATATGATGACCGTGTGGGCTGGCGGCGATGTGGAACCCTGGGCGCATAGTTCCAGCAGCGCTTTCACGCTCTTCCAGGCGCTCCCTGGTCTCAGCATTAACCTGAACGGCAAGCGCTGGCGCAATGAGGACGTGGTCATTTGGTCAGGCGGCACCATGCTGCGCAACCAACCCGGACTCGCCTACTGGGATATCTTCGACGCAGATTGGGAAGACCTGATCGAGTTCACCTCCATCAACCACCGCGCCATGGACGTCACCGACACCTTCTGGTCTCTCATTCCCGAGGGGTACAACACCCTGCCCGATGGCAGCAAAACGGACGGCAAACGCCGCTTGCAGGACTATCTCAAGGCTGACCTGCTGGCCGCGGTTGACAATCCCGAAGGCGCGAAGTTTGGCGATTATGTCTTCATGAATGACAAGTCGGTCGTTGCCAGTTCGCTGGAAAAATTGGCTGAATTCATGGGACTGGATGAATACGCCACAGCCAACTTCCTGGCTGAGGTGGAAGCCTACAACAAGTTGTGCGAAGCCGGGTATGATGACAGGTTCGGCAAGCGCGCCAGCCTCCTGAAACCCATTGTGAAGGCTCCCTTTATCGCTACCCGTGCTGCCACGCGCTACTCTCCATCGGTTGGAGATGAAGGCGTGCGCGTGGACGGAGCCACCCTGGCAGTAACCCGCAAGGATAACGACCGACCCATCGGCGGTTTATGGGCGGCTGGCGGTGTGGTGGGCGGACGGGAAGGCCTGATGTACCTGCCCCCGATGTGCGGACATAACCATGGCTGGTGCGTGACTACCGGTTATGTTGCAGGCAAGAGCGCTGCTAAGGGTTAGAAATAACATTTGCAACGGTACCGATCACCCCGGTCGATGTTCTGACCGGGGTAGTTTTTTCGTTCATGGATGTAGATTAGCCGCAACCAACGGCCATTTCATTTTTCCGAATTGCGTCAGAAGTACCACCTTCTCATCCGCAATCAACAACTTCTGATCACACAGGGTTTGAATACGCAGGCATAAGTCCGGGTTGAAACCCTCAAGGCTGCAGACGTGCTGGTTATACAGGGAATCCAACAGGTCATTGGCCTGCACATAAATTTCTGTGACGGGTTGAATGGACTCGATTAATTTCTGCGGATCGCCATTCGCAATGATATATGTCCGAACGTTGCTGGTATTGACACTGGCAACGCCCTCGATCCGCGATTGCGCGCCAGCCCCGAACCCCAGCCGCGGCTGGTTGGAATAAGCGGCTTGCAGCCAGCGGCAGAAGTAGCCAGGCCTGGCAAAATGGTAGGGAGTATATTGTTGAAAACTGGTGAGCCCGATGATCCCTGCAGCATGCTGATAATACTGCTCCAGAAGTTGCGGGTCTGCCCCCGGGTACGGCTGCAAGGTAAGGTGCATGGCCTGGAAATGGATAGCCTGTTCGACCGAATAGGCCAGTGACTCCAGCGTCTGACCGGGAAGACCGTATCCAAGCGTGATGTCATAATTGAAGAACACCAGCTTTAGCTGCACCATGCGCATGAAAACTTCCATTGCCCGCGGTGAATACGTGCGGCCAAGCGCATCAAGCTCCTGCGGTACAAAGGACTGCATATCAAAGCTGACGCGGTTCAACCCCTGGTCGCGCAATGTAAACATGTCCGCGTACGTGACCGAACCGGGTCTGGCGTACAGGGTAATCTCAGGCTCCTTTCCCAAAGGGATGGAATTACGTAGCTTGCGCAAAATATCCGCCAGGGCATCCGCCGGGTATTGCAGTGGATGGTCGCCGGTGATTGCTATCGTATCGATCTCGTAATCCTCAGCATAGTCAGCTGCCGATTCCAATTCAGAACGCAACGCTTGCAGATAATCCTGTCGGTCCTGCAAGCCTTCTTTACCATGGGCAAACGAGTGGATTGCCACCTCAACGGTGATTTTTTGTTTTGCCATCTGTATCCTCAACAATGATCAATCGATTTTGGAAAATCCTTGTTTTTTTTTGACACGTCTATCGCTGCTTCTTTCCGCTCCTGTACCACGCCAGCAGTTCCTCCGGCACCAGGCGGTACTTCCCCTCCAGGCAGTCATCGATGCTGACCCACAGGGCATCAAAGCGCTCCCCGCCTTCCTCAACAAGGTCAAAGATCCGTCGCTCATAAAACTCGGGCGAATCAAACTGTGCCGGAAACAGGTAATCGATCTCGTGCCCCGCCTTGCCATCACAGGTGAAGATATTTTCAATGATCAGCGGTTCTCCAGTGATTGAAATGGTGGTGCCCAATTCCTCCTGCACCTCACGACGCAAGGCATCAACTGTGCGTTCGCCAAAGTTTACGCTACCGCCAATGGGACGGTAGTAATCATCACCCTTCACGCTATCGTGATTGCGCACCACGAACAGCTCGCCATTCTCCTCAATCCACGCCAATGTCTTCAGTCTGATCATTGATCACCTCTCCTAATTCTATAATACATATTCAGTTTTATCTCCTAGAGGTTTCTCCCGGAGTCTGTTTTTCGACTCCGGGAGCTTGCACTTCTCCATGATTAATGCATACTTCGGGGATCACAAAACAGACTCCCGGGGTCAGAAGACTTCTCCAGGAGTTTGCTTCTAATTCCGGGAGCTTGCACTTTTTCCTGGGCTGTATTTACCCCTGAAATTTTCAATTTCATGGATTGGACTTGGTTTGCTTTACTGGTAAACATTTGCCAAAAAATGGGATTACTTGTAGATTTAGCATATGCCTAAACGGATAGAGACATTCCTCCCAGATGATATGTACCACATATACAATCGCGGTGTAAACAAACAACCAATTTTCTATTCTCAAAGAAATTACCTCTACTTCTTGAACCTGATGCAAGGCCACCTAATCCATAAGGCAAGAGTCTTTGCCTACTGCCTAATGCCCAATCATTTTCATATTGCTGTGAAAATTGTCACCAGCGACTTTGTTCAAAAAGGTCTTCAAAGACTGCTGATGTCTTACGCTAAAGCGATAAACATTGACCAAAACCGGGTTGGCCCTTTATTTCAAGGTAGATTTCAATGCAATTTAATTGGTGATGAAAATCAACTATTAGATTGCATAAAATATATCCATTTGAACCCTGTAAAGGCTGGCTTAGCGAGCTCACCAGCATTATGGCAGTATTCAGGTTATCGGGAATACCTTTCGGGGAACAAGAATTCCTACTTAAACACCAATGCTGTCATGGATTATTTTTCCGATATTACCGAATTTCGTGAGTTTCACGAACTTGATATGATCGGTTATAAGTCTAAACACTTTTCCGAAGAGTGAGATTTATCGGTTCCGAATGCATACCCCGGGAGTCGCAAGCCAGACTCCCGGAGGCGAAAGACTTCTCCCGGAGTTTGATCTTCAACTCCGGTAGCTTGCGCTAACTCATGTCTATTGCATACCCCGGGAGTCACAAACCAGACTCCCGGGGTCCTAAAATCTCCTGCTTTCATCCCATTTTCCCCAGGCTGGCCAAATAGACCACGAACATGCCCTCTCCGTCCAGTCCGAGCACCTCATTGAGCAGCTCATCGTCAAAGGCGGCAATGGGGCAGATGGCGCTGCCCACCTGCTCCGCGCCCAGTGCCAGGTTCTGGCAGACATGCCCGGCATCCAGGTGCAGGTAGCGGTAGCCGCGCTCCACGTAGCGCCAGTACATACGCTCCACCACTGCTACCCAGATGAACGTGGCCGCGCTGTTCGTGATCTGCGATTGGTCCAGGCAGGCATGCGCAATGCGTTCAGCGATATCGTCAGGTGCGTTCAACGGTAGCAACCCGTTCTCGATGGCAGCATAACGATACAATCCGGCCGGCAGGTCCTTCACCCGGTTCGCCAGCAGGTAGGTCTCAAAGGCATGCCGCGCCCCGGCGGAGGGCACATTGCGCGCCGTGGAAGGCCGGCTGGAAACGCGTTTGACCCCCTGCGACACCCACAGCAGGTAAGCCAGCTCTTCAAGCGTCAGCACCTCATCAGCGTACTTGCGCACCGTGCGGCGCGCCTCGATGGCAGATCGCAGGTCCATGGATGGCACGAGGATATCGGCCGCCCCGGGGAGCTCGATCAACGGCTTGCCTTCCGGCAGCGGCAACTCCAGCGGCGGTTGCGGGATCACGCCCTCGTTCTGTGGCGAGGTGCTGATGTGGCTGTAGCGCGTTCTTACCATGAATTCCTGACCGCTATTCTTTTTCATCGGTACTCCTTTCAACCGTTTACTTCCGGGAAGCTCGTGAGAATCTTCGTTTTAATCCTTCAATCAGCAGGTTGACCTCGGGCACGCGCAAGGCAGCCAAAACCATAGCATATACTAGCGCACCAACCCCGATGCCGCCTAATGTCACCAGCCAGGCGGAGCGCCCACCGGTGAGTGCCAGCCAACCCCATAACACCAATCCCATGACCGCCGCACCCAGCAGTGCCTGCCCCAGCCCGCTAAGCAGCCTGCGTCCATCCAACCCTTGCAGCCGGCGGCGCATGAAGTACAGCAGTGTACCCATCTCGAGGAATGTCGCCAGCGAGTTAGCCAACGCCAGTCCGCCGTGCGGCATCCATCCGGCGCGGCTGAAAAGGTACGAAAACAGGTAACTGAGCCCCACGTTCAGGCTCATAAAGACCACCCCGACGAACACTGGTGTTTTGGTGTCATGCAGGGCATAGAATGCACGCGAAACGATCTCCACCACCGAGTGCCCCACCAGGCCGGCTGCGTACCACAGCAGCGCCCAAGCCACCAGTTGGGTGGATGCGGCGTTGAACTCTCCGCGCTGATAGACCGCCTGCACCACCGGCATGCGCAGCAGGATCAATCCCACCGAGGCCGGCACCGCCAGCAGCAAAATGCCGCGCAGCGTGGCTGCCAGCGAGGAACGCATTTCCTGCGGCTTGCCGGCTGCAACCTGGGCGGAAAAGGTGGGCAAGGCCGCGATGGAAATCGCCTGGGCAATGCCCGCCTCGGGGATCATCATCAGGGCAAAGCCCACCGCCAGCGCGGTCACGCTGCCCAGCGGCTGC
>DAONEZ010000045.1:0-9518 GCA_035403345.1 Anaerolineaceae bacterium | reverse complement strand
TCAGCCATCGCTTTCAACCTGTCCAGCGCGTTGTGGTTCGCGTTGACCGCTCTGGCAGCCTACGGAGTGGTGTTTGACCTGCTTTCCGCCTGGCGGGCGCACAGGGGAGGCGCAGCAGATAATCAACGCTTTGCTCGAGCAGGTGCATTTCTTGCGCCCTTTTTCATTCTCGTTTCTTCCACCCTGGAAGGACTGTTGGAAGTCTTGCATGCCCGCGGCGTTTTTTGGAAGCTTGACGCAGACGGCAGCCTGAGCTCAAAATTCTGGAGCTGGCTGGCGATTGCTGACCTGGACCAGGCTCCCCAACTGCCTTTCACCTGGGTGCCCAACCGCACCTCCGGCTGGCTGTGGTGGCGCGGTTCGCGCGTGCTGCAGGACCTGACCCTGGGCAATCAGCGCATCGAAGTCATCGACGAGTTCCCCTTCTTTTCCTACCTTCTGTCAGACCTGCACCCGCATGTGCTGGGAATGCCCTTTGTGCTCCTTTCTGTAGCTATCGCGCTCAACTTTTTCCTCGGTGCATCCGATTTCCTCAATAAACATAAGAATATCCAGTCCTGGATGCGCACACCCTGGTACTGGTTGACTGCGCTGGTGTTAGGCAGCCTGGCGTTCATGAACACATGGGATTTCCCCATTTACGTTGGTTTGTTTTGCTTCGCGTGGGCGTATGCGCGTTACCAGCAGACAGGTTGGCGTCATGCAATAGTTTGGGAGTTCCTCAAGAATGGCTTGCTCCTGGGCGTCACCGGCGTCGTCTTGTACCTGCCCTTCTACGTCGGGTTTTCGTCGCAGGCTGGCGGCATCCTGCCCAGCCTGGAGTTTATGACCAGGGGGATCCACTTTTGGGTGCTGTTTGCGGTGTTGTTGATGCCCATTCTTGCATGGCTGCTGTACACATGGCGGCAGGAAAAAGCCCGGCGCAACCTGGCGGCAGGGCTTAAGTTTTCGGGGATCCTGCTGGCAGCTTTATTCGCACTGATGATCATTTTCGGAGCCTCCTTGTATGCCTTGAGCACGGCAGGACCGGCTTGGGCAGCCTCCGGGAACGCGTTCATTGCTGGCCTGGGCAGGAAGATACTGGAAGGCAGCGCTGCTTTCGGCGGATTGCACGGAAATTATGCACCCAGGGACGTCCTGGTGCAGAGCCTGCTGCGCCGTATTCTAGCTCCCGGCACCTGGCTGACCCTGGGGGTCATGTTGACGCTGGTGATTGGATTACTGGCAGGGCGTAAGCAGCCTTCACAAGCGCTAGTCACAGGGGCAGAAACCGCTGACCAACTTCAAACAGCGGATGTGCGCGTATTTGTGCTTATGCTGGTCCTTTTTGGGGTAGCCCTGGCAGGCTTTCCCGAGTTCTTCTACCTGCGCGATCAGTTCGGCTGGCGCATGAACACCATTTTCAAATTTTATTTCCAGGCCTGGATCTTATGGGGACTGGCGGCTGCTTTTGCCAGTGCGGTGCTGCTCAAGGAGATTAAAGGGGTCAGGGCAGTGTTGTACCGTATTACCTGGGTGGTCGTAATCCTTGCCAGCCTGGTCTATCCTGCGGTAATGCTCGCGGATAAAACCAATGGATTCTCCTTCCGCAATTGGACCCTGGATGGAAACGCTTACCTGAGCAGTTATTACCCGGATGACTCGGCTGCCATCGCCTGGCTCCAAAATGCTCCCTTGGGGATCATCACAGAAGCCGTGGGTGGCAGTTACTCGGATTATGCGCGCATATCCACGCGCACAGGGCTTCCGACCGTGCTGGGTTGGCCGGGTCACGAGAGCCAGTGGCGCGGCGGCGGCGCGGAAATGGGGTCGCGTATGGCGGATATCCAAAGCCTGTACGAGACCCAATCCTGGACGGAGGCACGCGATATCATCGACCGTTATAATATCCGCTATATCTACGTTGGTGCCTTTGAAAGGTCAACCTATAAGGTGCAGACTGATAAGTTCGATGCCATGTTGAACCTGGTGTACAGTAATCAGCAGGTGCGCATCTACGAGGCTGTCTCACAAAACCTGCCATATGGGAATAATGAATGAGCCGCGACCGGAAGACCACGCTTGAACCTTTGGCTTATGCCCTTATCTTCTGCGCCGCCCTAGCGCTGCGGCTTGCAGGAATTGGGGCTCATGCGCTAAACGACCTTGAAGCTGCTAATGCCCTTGGTGCTTTGAACCTATCCAGGGGTGTTGAAGGCACTCTACCTGGCCAGCCGGGCTACCTGGCGCTGACAACGGCGACTTTCTTTGTTTTCCAGGCGTCGGATTTCTTTGCACGTTTCTGGCCTGCTCTCCTTGGCGCGCTGGTTATGCTGTCCCC
Organism: Anaerolineaceae bacterium; assembly: GCA_035403345.1. Taxonomy (GTDB): domain Bacteria; phylum Chloroflexota; class Anaerolineae; order Anaerolineales; family Anaerolineaceae; genus UBA6107. Next base: position 7,198 of record DAONEZ010000045.1, on the reverse strand, counting down.
GCTTTTTTTCAGGAAGTACCTTGGCAGTTTAGTGACCCTCCTGTTAGCGCTCTTCCTGGCTTTCGATCCCTTGCTTGTTTCGGCGTCCACCTCTGCGAATGGAGCCATCTTGGCAGGCCTGGGTCTGCTGGCAAGCATGGGCTTCTGGCTGAAGCGTAAACCAGTGTGGATGGGCATTTCTTTGGCGATCCTGTTATCCAGCGGCGTGGAAATGTGGCCGGGGTTGGTCGCTTTTCTATTGGCATGGGCGTTCGCGCGTGTCACCCCCGCCTCCCTTGAACTTGATCCGATCCAGGATAAGAAAATCTTCTATGGCAAGGTTGCCCTTACGGTTGCAGCAGTGCTGCTCCTGCCGGGCACGCTCTTCTTGAGCCGCCCGCAGTTATTGACCACCCTGGGCACCAGCCTGGCGGAGTATTTTCATTCCTGGGCAGTGCTCGGCCAATTGACTTTTTACCAGGCTGGACTGGCGTGGCTGCTCTCCGTGCTTCCGGGGATCGTGTTCGCTGCCTGGGAACTCCTGGCAACATTAAAAAAGAGAGATGCCGTAACCAGGTGGCTGGGGTATTGGTGGGGGTTTGCACTTTTGCTGACCGTTATTAACCCATCCAGGGCAGCCGTGGAATTGTGGTGGGCTTCCATTCCCATGTGGGTCCTGGCAGCCAGAAGAATTTATACCCTCATTACAGACAGCGATGTGGAAAACCGCCTGGTTTTCATCATCCAAGGCGCGCTGGCCGTTGCCCTGGTGATATTCTCATTCCTGTTTTTCACGAACTTGGTGAATCGCACCCCGGTTGATACTGCCAGCTTGCGCAATAGCCTGTTGGGTGCATTACTGCCTTTGGCATTACTGCTGGTAGTGACGTTGCTGCTGGGTAAAGGTTGGTCTGCCCCGGCAGCCCGTTATGGATTGCTGGCAGGCATAAGCCTGCTGCTGTTTATCGGTTTGTTCGGTAACACCTGGAAAGCAGCCGGATTGGGCAACCGCTTTGAAAATGAGATTTGGCGGGGAAGCGCACAACCGGTGGGGAGCAAGTTGATATTGAGCAGCCTGTCTGACCTTTCCGAATGGTCGACCGGTTGGAAAAACCAGATGGACGTGCTGGTGAGTGGCGTAGATTCTCCTGCGCTGCGCTGGGCCTTGCGTGATTATGAGGAAACGGATTACGAGACAGTATATAACCCCAACACTGCGCCATCTGTTATCATTACCGGCAGCGATTCTGAGGTAAAATCACTCGCGTCCTACCGGGGACAACGGATCGTCTGGTCCGTCCAGCCGGATTATTTGTCCATGGACATTAAGGCCTGGATGAAATGGGCAATCTTCCGCCAGGCTGCTCCCAGGTCAGAAGTGCTCATCCTGTGGGCTCGTAACGACCTGTTCCCGGGCAGTAATTAAATTTTCTCATCGGAGTCCGAATTGAATTCTACGCCTTCCAACATCGTCATAGCCATCGACGGCCCGGCTGCTTCCGGTAAGTCCACCCTGGCACTAATATTGGCTGCCAGGCTGGGCTTCCTCTACTTTGATACCGGTGTGATGTACCGGGCGGTCACGCTTTCTGCACTGGATGAACTCAAAGGTGTGGAAGATGAAGGATTGGTGACGGCTCTGGCGGAACGCATCATGATCGACGTACAACCTCCGTCGAAGGATGACGGCAGGACCATGGACGTGCTGGTGGATGGGGCGGACGTGACCTGGAAGATCCGCAAGCCGCGCATTGACCGCAATGTGTCAGTGGTGTCTGCTTACGGGGGTGTGCGCACTGCCATGACTGAGCAGCAGCGCCGCATCGGATCGCGGGGAAACGTGGTCATGGTCGGACGCGATATCGGTACGGTGGTCTTTCCACATGCCACGTATAAGATCTACCTGGACGCATCAGCCGAGGAACGGGCACGCCGCAGGTACACTGAGAGGATCGGCAGGGGGGAAGAGGCTTCCTACGACCAGATCCTGGCGGATATCAAATACAGGGATGGCATCGATTCATCGCGGGAGATTGCCCCCCTGGTGGCGGCTGAGGATGCATTCATCATCAACACGGATGGGAAAACAATTGAGCAGGTTGTGGGAGAAAGCCTGCGAATATTAAACATCAAACCCAAAAATGGAGGATAATAGTAGCAATCCGGAATGTTCAACCAGGATGCCTCTGGTTGTACTATGTTGATTTAACCATCAGTTCAGTTGACCCTGGAGGGAATGTGTGCGACACCGTTGTGGCATTAGGCAACTCAACCGCAGATGGAAGTGTCATATTTGGCAAGAATTCCGACCGTGAGCCAAACGAAGCCCACGAGGTTGTACTGATCCCGGCTGCCAGTCATGCAGCGGGTTCAACTGTAAAATGTACTTATATTGAAATTCCCCAGGTTGCCCAAACCTATCAAGTATTGCTGGCCAAACCTTTCTGGATCTGGGGCGCTGAGATGGGCTCCAACGAGTTCGGGGTTACCATCGGCAATGAAGCCGTGTTCACCAAAACACCTTACAGCAAACAGCCTGGGCTGATCGGCATGGACTTTTTACGCCTGGCACTGGAGCGCTCGAAAACCGCAACGCAGGCGCTGGACGTGATCATCGATTTGCTGGAACAATACGGACAGGGCGGGAATTGCGGCTTTGCCCATCCGCTGCATTATCACAACAGTTTCCTGATCTGTGATCATGAAGAAGCCTGGGTGCTGGAAACTTCAGGGAAGGAATGGGCTGCCGAGAAGGTCAAAGACGTACGCAGCATTTCCAATGCCATCACCATTGGTGAGCACTGGGAGCGCTGTTCGAAGAACCTGGTGCAAAACGCAGTGGATCACGGCTGGTGCAAGTCCGCCGTGGATTTCAATTTCGCCCGCGGTTATTCGGATACCATTTACACCACTTTTGCAAATGGCAGACCGCGGCAGGTGTGCACGACGCAAGCCCTGCGACAAAAGATTGGCAGGATCACACCGCAGGATGTGATCGAATTGCTTCGCTCGCACTTCGGGGACGGAAACCCGCGCTGGACGCCCGATAATGGTGTGACAGGCGCGGATGTGTGCATGCATGCCGGTTGGGGTCCGATCCGGGTGAGCCAATCGGCTGGGTCTATGGTAACGGTGCTCAAAAAGGGGCAGCAGCCTATTCACTGGGTCACGGGCACGGCTGCACCCTGTTTGTCGGTGTTCAAACCGGTGTGGTTGGATTCCGGTCTGCCGAAATTGTCGCCGGCTGGCGGCACTTATGACGACTCGGTGTTGTACTGGCGGCATGAAGCCCTCCACCGGGCTGTGCTGCGAGATTATGCCGTACGAAAGCGCGTTTTCGCCGGGGAACTGGCTGATTTACAAGAAGAACTTTTTGCTGAAGTTCAGCAGCAGACGTTTGGAGATAAAGAAACTCGCTCCGCAATAACTCAAATGGCTTTTATCAGGGTAGATGAAAAAGAAGCTGCCTGGTTGGATAAGGTCAGGAAGCAGAAGGTCACGCGTAAGAACAGCTTGCTATTTGCCAGCGCCTGGCGTAAGTTTGATCGGGAAGCAGGGATGCCAGAGGAATGATCCGCTTCACCCTGTTGGATACGGCGCCATACTTCGATACACCCTATCACCTGGTGGGGTGGATTGGATGGTTCCTGATGGCGGCGGTCATCCTATGGGTGTTGCGGCAATCGCGGCAGGAGAATAAACCTGACCAATTCTGGAAGAGATTCATCCTGCTGTTCCTCGCAACTCTTGTGTTGAGCTTCTTCTTTGGAGTTGACCTGCCGATTGACGGAAACCTGCCACTGCCGAACGTACCGCGCGAGGCCTCGCTGCCGACCGTGATGTTGTTCGCCTTCATCCCCCTCTTATTGGCAGGCGGGTTGTTGGGCAGCCTGCCGGCAGCGTTGCTGGGGTTTATGAGCGGGTTGATCAACTCGTTGTGGAATACCCATTCAGTCTTCACGCCGCTGGAAACCACTGCGCTCGCGCTGCTGGTCAGCCTGGTGCTGCGTCAGGAGTATCGTACGCGGTTTTTCCACTTGCTGCGCCGGCCGCTAGGGGCCGCATTAAGCGCCATCCTCCTATCTGCCCCGCTCTTCCTGGTAAGCACGTTCTTCAGCACGAATGGAACGCTGGCGGCCAAGCTGGATTATTCCTTTACCCAATCCTGGATCCTGGTGGTCATCATCGGCATCGAGATCCTGGTGGCGGGATTGTGGAGCGAGCTCTTTCTCGTGACCAAATGGTCCGGGTGGATCAAGCATCGCAGTTTCAAGCCTTCACCGGTCGAATCCGGACTTCAGAATCGCATCCTATTCACTGCATTGCCAATGGTGATCCTGTTATTGCTGATCCTGGTGGTTGCGGATTGGATCGTGGCTGGTAGATCCGCCAAAGAGATGATGCAGACCCAGCTCGAGAACAGCGCGCGGGTTGCTGTGGAGAACATACCAAGCATCCTGGAAACCGGGCAGAGCTTGATCTCATCCGTGGTAGAGTCTGACCTGCCGTTGAATGACCAGGATGCGCTGCAGCAAGCGCTGCGCGCCAGTGTGAGGGAAATCCCCTTCTTCAACCAGCTCTTCGCCTTTGACCTGACGGGCGCACCTCTCATCGGGTATCCGGAGACTTCGATCGAGCAATTTGGCATGTCATCAGAAGAGGAAGCTGCCATACAACTGGCCCTGAACGGGGTTTTGATCCAACATTATGTCATCGCGCCCATGGCGGGCGGGGAATCAGCGGTCATCTCCTTTATTGCTTCCATCCCGGATGAATACGGACTGGCGACCGGTGTGATCATTGCACGCACGGATTTTTCAGTTAATCTGTTCACCCAGCCGGCGGTGTTGGCACTACAGAATATACGCGATGAAGGCGGAGAAGGGTCTATCCTGGATGAGTCCAACCGCATCCTGCTGGACACGCAGCCGAATTTGCTGATGATGATATATGAGGGCCAGGTTCCTGAATCCTCAGGGTATTTTGAGCAAACCAGCGGCACCGGTACAAAACTGATGTCCTATGCGGCAATTGACGTTGAAAAGGGCTGGAAGGTGATCCTGTCGCTGCCGGCGGATTACGCCCAGGAGCAGGCGCTGCGCATAGCTATACCTTTGTTGGTGATCTCCCTGGCTGCTTCATTCCTGGCTTACCTGTTGCTGCGTTACATGATGCGTACGCTAACCTCCTCGCTCACCAACCTGGCTGCCAAAGCGGACCAGATCTCGAAGGGAGATTTGAAGGACAAAATCGAAGCCAGGGGAGTGGATGAGGTCGGGCGATTGAGCGTGGCGTTCGAACAAATGCGCGTCAGCCTAAAATCGCGCCTGGAGGAACTGGACACCCTTTTGGCAGTCTCCCAGGGCATGGCTGCCAGCCTGGATGTTGAGGCGGCTTCCATTCATCTATTATCAGCGCTGCTTTCCTTCGGAGCAGATGCTGCCAGCCTGGTCATAACCGGGAATGAGAACAGCGACCTGGATGATGATCTGGATGTGTATCGCGCGGGTGGCATGGCTGACCAGTTCGCTTATCTCGACCGTATCCTGATCGATCAGATGAAGTCAGAAACCTTGCTGGTGATCCCTTCCAAAACCCGCATCAAGCGCATGGGTATCCCCAGGGAAGCGGTAATCCCCTCAGCCCTGGCCAGTATTGCCATCCGCACAGGGGAGGAGTTGACCGGGATCATCTGGTTGGTTTACCTGCAGCCGCATCGTTTCCAGGAAGCTGAGTTGCGCTTCCTCAATACGCTCACCGGCCAGGCTGTTCTAGCGGTCAATAATTCCACGCTGTATCAACGCGCAGAAGTAGGCAAACGACGGCTTGAATCCGTCCTGGCATCTACTCCCGATCCGGTTTTCGTGGTGAATTCTACCGGTACAATTATTCTATCCAACCAGGCGGTCTCGCAAGTGCCGGAAATTTTGTCCCTGGATGCTGGTGGATTGAAGGGGGAGATCCTCTCGCCGCGCTTGACCCGCTTTCTCGATAAAGCCAATGCCACAGGTAAGGGTGCTGAGGAAGTAGAGCTGGAAGATGGCAGGACTTACCTCGTGAATGCGTCGCCGATCGAAATTGACGGCAGCGGGCTGGGGAAAGTTTGTGTGATGCGCGATATCTCGGATTACAAGGAAATGGTTCGCGAAAAATCCGAATTTGTGTCCACGGTCAGTCATCAATTGAAGGGACCACTCAGCCTGATCCGTGGATATGCCTCCATGATCCAGATGGTGGGGGATTTGAACGAGCAGCAGAAGGACTACTCTGCCAAGATAACTGAGGGTATTGATGATATCGCCCGCATGGCGGATAACCTGCTTGACCTGGGGCGCATTGATTCCAGCCTGGCCCTTAAGCTTGAAACACTTTCTCCGATCGACTTGATGGACCGGGTGATCAGCCTGCTGCATCCGCAGGCCAGCAACCGAAAAGTATTGGTGCAGCGTGAGTTGACCTTTGGACCTGATGTGACCATCGAAGCTGACCGTGAATTGCTGCAGCAAGCGCTGGTCAACCTGCTGGAAAACGCGATCAAGTTCTCACCGCTGGGCGGGAAGGTGAATTTGCGGTTGCAAGTGAAGGAAGAATCGGTGGTATTTGAGGTGCAGGATCACGGTTCCGGCATTTCGCCCATTGACCTGCCAGGCATTTTTGACCGCTACAAGAATCAAAGCAAGAAGGAAGACGGAGCCAGGAGTTCCGGGTTGGGTTTGTTTATAGTAAAATCAATTGCTGAAAGACACCAGGGGAAGGTAGCCGTGGAAAGCACATTGGGGAAGGGCTGCACTTTCTATCTGGAAATACCTGTTAAACAAAAGGGGAAAACAGGAAAAAGCAATAGTATAAAAATGTGAAAAGTGTGGTAAAATTTTTGGTTGCATGTATATAATGCCTGTTCTTCGCAATTTCTACAGCGCAAAGGTTTATTAATTGCGCTGCTGCGCCGTTAATCGCTCCAGGACATTCTTTCAGGAGGCATAAGTGGAGACAAAGAGTTTAGTCGCACTCCGTATCAATCTCGCATCACCCGAAACAATTAGAAGTTGGTCATATGGAGAAGTGCTTAAGCCTGAAACCATCAATTACCGGCGCTTGCGCCCGGAGAAGGATGGTCTTTTTTGCGAGGCCATTTTTGGACCAACGCGTGATTACCAGTGTTATTGCGGCAAGTATAAAAACCCGCGTTACAAGGGAATCGTTTGTGATAAATGCGGTG